>JBBRXK010000079.1:0-5193 GCA_038248465.1 Patescibacteria group bacterium
ATATATAATCAACCTGGGTTTGGGAGCCAATTCTTTTTGAATAATTCGTTTTTTTATCAATAACTACGGGTTTACTCACATATTCTAAACGCATTTTTCCAAGTGGCCCCTCAAACTCGACATATTTGATTTCTATCCCGCCTTCCTCTTCAATAAATAAGACGCCTTCCTTTTCCACTATAAACTTATCCTTCAAACTATTCACAGTATTTTCCCATTTTTCTGGAATCATATTGTTTAAAAATTAATATTTAACAGAGTGATCGTCCATGTTCCTTGTCCTATTTTTCATAGTTTCATATGATATTACTCCACTGTTATACAAATCGCGAATAGCGTTATTCATAGAAAGCATGCCGATAGACTTACTTGTTTGTATCGCTGAGTTTATTTGTTCAATATGTCCAGTCCTAATCATATTAGAAACTGCGTTATCATTTATCATAATTTCACGAGCTGCTACCATCCCCCCATTTATTCTCGGTAACAACTGTTGACCTATCACGCCACGTAAAACTGAAGAGAGTTGATGTGCAACCTGGGTTTGGTACTGTGCCGGATAATAATCGACTATTCTTTCAATGGTTTCTGGCGCAGAGCTGGTATGAAGAGTCGATAAAACCAAATGACCAGTTTTGGCAGCTGTCAGTACGGCCGATACTGTTTCTAGGTCTCTCATTTCACCAACCATGATCACGTTTGGATCTTGACGCAATGAATATTTCAAGGCCGACGAAAAACTATTTGTGTCTCTTCCTAGTTGCCTTTGTTCAACAATGCTTTTTTTGTCTTCAAAAATATATTCAATCGGATCTTCAATGGTTATAATATGCGCCGAACGCTCAGAATTTATGATATCTATCATGGCCGCCAAGGTGGTGGACTTTCCCACACCGCAGGATCCTGTTACTAATATTAGCCCGTCATTTAGGTGAGTGAATTTATAAAGGGCGTCTGTAAAATCAATTTCTTCGGGCTTTGGAATTGTTTTGGCGATCAATCTAGCAGCTAAACCTATTTTCCCCTCTTGGTAATGAATGTTAATACGAAATCGATGATTATAAAATTCGGCAGAAATATCGATGTCTTTTTTTCTTAAAAAACGTTCTCGCACATCCTTTTCCAGTAATGAAAATATTGAAAATTTTAGTTCACCAAAGGGTATTTCTTGCTCACCAAATCTAATCAATTCGCCATTTATACGGAGCGCTGGCACACTACCTTCGATTAAATGAAGGTCTGAGGCGTTTTTTTCAATTGCTTTTTTAAAATAATACGAAATATTCATATATTATATATTATAATTAATTTTTTAAAAGTATACTGAATGGGTTTCTGTGTTTCTTTTTCGATTTTTCGCAACTGAAGCACTTATTAATCCTTTTTCATATAAATCGCTAATATAATCATTCATTGTTATCATCCCCTTCGCCCTGTTAGTTTGAATAATCATATTTAACTGTTCATAGCGTTGTCCCCTAATTATATTTGAAACCGCATTTGTATTTATCATTATTTCTCTAGCACAAATCATTCCTCCACCAATTTTGGGCAACAACTGTTGAGAAATAACGGCACGAAGCAGAGAGGCTATCTGATGAGAGATGTGTTTATTAAACTCTGCCGGATAAAAGTCGATCAATCTCTCGATGGTTTCGGCAGCGCTCGACGTATGTAAAGTAGAAAGGACCAAGTGCCCAGTTTTAGCTGCATTTAGGGCTGCTGTTACCGTATCTACATCTCTAATTTCTCCAACCATAATTACATTTGGGTCTTGTCTAAGGGCAAATTTTAGCGCGGAAGAAAAGCTTGTTGTATCTCTCCCCAACTGACGTTGCTCAATGATACACTGTTTGTCGATAAAATTGTATTCAATGGGGTCTTCAACTGTTATTATATGAGAAGCTCGCTCTTTGTTTATAATATCTATCATGACTGCAAGGGTCGTTGATTTGCCAACTCCCGCTGGTCCGGTTACTAGCACCAATCCATCTCGTAAATGTGTCAATTCTTTGATAGTATCATCCAAATTGATATCTTCTGGAGACGGGACTATTTTAATTACTGAACGAGCCGCTAAACCAAGTCTTCCTCCCTGATGATGTATGTTAACTCTAAAATTTGTACCGTGAAAAATCATAGAAATATCGACATCTTTTTTTCTATCAAATCTATCGATTGTTTCTTTGTCCAAAAATTTATATACCTCTTTTTTTAGTTCACCCTTCAAAATTCGTTCCTCATCCAAGTGAATCAACTCTCCTGATATTCGCAGGGAAGGAGCCGACCCTTCTATCAAATGAAGGTCAGATGCTTTTCGATCAATAGCAATTTTAAAATATTTTGATAAATCCATTTTTGTTAATCAATATATTAATTATAACACTTTCTTCCTCATATTACAAACTTACGAGTGCTCATTTTCTAATGCTAAACTCGCAACCACAATAGTTTTGTCTATAAATATTTAGTTCGTTTGCAAGTAACACAGATTTTTTAAAACCGTCGTTTTTTTTAAAATCTTGCTCATAAAATTTTATATTATATTTACAGGAAACTGCTTCTCCTATTTCTTTGATATATTTATATACTTTGTGGGGACTAAGCGACAGTGTCGTGCTGAAATAATCAAAGTTGTTTTTTTTGGCGATGGTCGCTACTCTCTCCATGCGGTATTGATAGCATTTATAACAACGAGTTCCTTTCTCGGGCTCTTTTTCAAGACCGCTCACTTCCTTTAACCAATTTTGATGATTATATTCTTCGATTATTAATTCTAACTTATTAAATTTGGCTATGCGCACAACCTCAACCTCTCTTTTTTTGAACTCGTCAAGTGATAAAATATTGGGATTAAAATAAAATAAAACAAGTTCAAATTGCTCGAGAAGTAAGCTACTAACAAAAGCTCCGCAACCAGCACAACAAATATGAAGTAATAATTTTGGTTTAGCTTTTTTTGGCGCTATCTCCATATACAAGCAATAAAACTAGTAAAATTCCAATCACTCCTGCCAGAAAATCATAATCACTTGATGTTCGGCCAGGAATATAAACCTGTGCATATTCAAAAAATAGTGAAAAAATGACACTTAAAAAAAATGAAAAAAAATAAGCATTTTCTTTTAACAATTTTTTAAACACACTTCTTTTTTTTGTATTAAACAATTTGGACTTTAGACTCTTGTGCGGATTCAGTATCAATCCCTCATCTTCGTGATTTATAAGGTGAAAGACTAGGAAAGCAAAGATTCCAAAAAGAAATGCATGGACAATTTTATCTTGAAATGTTAGGCCGCCTTGGGCTGGACCAATTGGCATCGGTGACAACAATAAAACCAAAATCAATACTACCCAGGCAAAAAGTATTATAAATTTGTGGTATATAGTTATATACATATTTCTATAAAGACGACAATTTTTTTGATTTAATTTTTTTAAAAAAATATACAATAGCAAACATCAGAATTGCCAAAATGCCGATGGCAAGCAATTTGCCTTTGCTCTGCAAGAACAAGGCACTCAAGCCAAACAAAAGTGATATTATATAATATATTCCAACTGTCTTTCTTTGGCCGATGCCAGTGTCCAAGAGGAGAAAATGTAGATGCTCTCGGTCGGAAAATTTAAAAGGATTTTTGCCTTTTCTGGTTCTGCGCACGATAGTCCAGGCCACATCCATGATAGGAATTCCCATCACCAGAAGAGCAACAGCTATTTTCCCACCAGATATGATAGCCAAGACTCCGAGTGCATAGCCACAAAAAAGTGAACCACCCTCACCCATAAATATGGACGCTGGATGCCAATTAAAAAATAAAAAACCAAGACAAGCTGCTGTAAGCACCAATGATGCAAGTGCAATGTCGGGCTGGTGATATTTTTCAGTCATGGTAAATAAAAAAATTATCAATGCGCCGATTGTACTGACACCGCCGACCAAACCATCAATGCCATCCAGAAGTTTGGTAGTATACATCATGCCCATCAGCCAAAAAAATATTAGTAAAGATGAAATGTAGGACAAGTGTAATGACAAATCGCCAAATTGTAAATTTATCAAACCATAATCAGCTAAATATAGGTAGTCGCCGCCAAGGGGGTTACTTAATTTTTCAATACTGATACCAGCAAATAAAACTGAGATAACAGCCAAAATAGGAAAAAACAATTGTTGGCCTGGTTTTAGATTAAATTTATCATCAAGAGCGCCGCCAATAACCAGGAACAGGGCTCCCATAAAAAAACCAACCCAGTGTCCATAATTTAAATTTCCCGAAATCAAATCGCCCCGTAAAAAAAACAACACAAGAAAAAAAGAAATAAAAATGCCAATGCCACCAAGTAAGGGAATTTTTTTCTTATGAATCTTCCTCGGACTATTTGGCTTATCAGTAATATCAAATCGAATCGCAATCTTTTGAACAATAAATGTGATAATTATTGATAAAAATAAAGTGATAAAAAAAATCCAAATTAATTTCATTTCAGGTATTCTTATTTATAATTCTTTAGCTTTTTCGATTTTTATCTCTGCATTTTCATCTATCACAATAATATCTCTTCGTTTTAGCTCACCGGATAAAATTTTATTGGCAATTTGATCTTCAATTTTTTCTTGCAGTAGTCGTCTTAGCGGTCGCGCCCCGAATTTTGGATCATAGCCCAATTTTGCCAAAATTCTTAAACCTGTTTCCTCAACTCTCAGCTCCATGCCTTTTAGGGAAACAAGTTTTTCAATCTTTTTTAGCAGGAGCCTGGTAACATCAACTACATTTCCCATGCTCAATGGCTCAAAAACAACCACACCATCAAAGCGGTTAATCAACTCTGGACGCATAATTTTGTTTAAGTATTCATTTATTAAAACAGTTTTGATGCCTTCGATAGCCGTCCCTTTAAAAATTTGTTCTTGAATAAAAACGGCGCCAGCATTTGAGGTGGCGATAATTATGTTGTTTGTAAAATCTACGAGATGACCCTGTCCATCACTGAGCCTACCATCATCCATCACTTGTAAAAATAAATTTAAAATATCCGGATGCGCCTTTTCTATTTCATCTAATAAAATCAAAGAAAAGGGCGATCTTCTGACACGCTCAGTGAGCACACCTTTTGTGCCGTCAGAATCACCTATCATTTTTTTTATGCTATCAGTATATTGATATTCGCTCATATCAATACGAATCATAT
>JBBRXK010000080.1:0-5169 GCA_038248465.1 Patescibacteria group bacterium
CATGCACGAACATATCAGCTCGAGCGAAGCAAGCAAAAAAATTAAACTTCAGAAAGCCAAGTTTGGCGTCAATGCTGGCGCCGTCGGCGCGGCGATGTTGTAGATTTTATATTTCTATTGATGATAAATTGGCGATAAAAAAACTAGCTGATTATAAATGTAGCTAGTTTTTTTGTGGTTTAAAAATTTTCATTCCCAGTCAAATATACTGTCTATATTTTTTTAGCAAAATAAAATATTGTTTTTATTCAGTCTTCAAACTAGCATAATGAAAAACAAAAACTATTTTATAGCGACCGTCATTATTTTTTATCGAATACCAGGCGACACCGACAGCATTCCAATCGGGATGAAAGAGGCTTTTGTAATGCACGCCGCTCGGACCCTCGGCTAGAAACATATCAAGCACGCCATCAATTGCTGCTTTCATACCACTAGCGCTTACTTCCACATTTAAGCGGAGGCCGATGTTCTCCGTAAAATAATTGGAGCGCCAGCCGTTTGTACTGTTGCGTGTGGTAAAAACCAAATCAGTATTATCAGCCCATGCCAACATCGAAGAGCCGTCCGGTCGCTCGTGCGTCAGTAATCCGTTTGAACCGATATAATTGGCCCACAACGTCGCGCTTTTTCTGAGTCTTTCGTCGCTAGTCAACAGCCGCAGTGATTTTTGTTGTCTTAGTTTATTTAATTTTTCGGCCCAGTATTTATTCATATCCGCTTCACTAATGGCGCTAAAAGGCGTAGCGACAATATTGCCAGAGGGAAGGGCGCATGTTTCATTGTCTCTAATAACCATCAGCGCGCAGAGTACCCAGCCATTTACAGCGTTCTCGTCTTGAACTGTGCACCAGCCATTTTCTATTTTGCCAACCGAAACATCAGCACCATGCTCTAGTAGTCTGATAATTTTACTCTCGGTTGAGGGTCCTTGGCGAAAATTTGAATTGTACTTTAACTTAGCTGTTTTCCAAATTAACTCTTTACTGGTGGAAGGAGAAGACGAAGCAATTTTTGTTTTATCAGTTTCTGTTCGCTTGTCGATATCGATTAACTCTTTGGCCATCCAACCCCCCGCCCCATTTGAGCGCTGTATTTGATACCACATTCCTTTTTCAGCCAAAATCGACAGCGGGGTTGCCGGTGGCAAGACAGCCAGCACTTTGCTAAAACCCGCTGAATCACGTACCCGCGAGTAGGCATTGGTTTTGCCATTCGCCAAAACTGCCGCCGAAACAGTTTGTGCTAGCAAAAGCTCTATTAGTAATAATATCGCTATGTTAGTTATTTTCATTTATATAATGTATATTATATTTTAGGTTATCGATAACACTTAACTCGCATCATAATTTTATCAAATCAGAGTATATTGCGCAAACTTCAAATTATGCCTGAAAAAAACATACACAATTTATTATAAACTCTCCGAGCGACAGCCCCCTCTCTTGTCACCCCCGGCGAGCGATAGCGAGGGAAGGAGGTCCAGGCGTAGACACAAACAACATAGCTAATTATTATTTACATTCAAATAAATAGAAACAAACGCTAAACACTCGCGTCACGGCCAAACACAGAAATGGCGCCATTTACATCGGCATGACCAATAATATATTTATTAGAGTAGCCGAGCACAAAGCCAAAAAGGATAAAACCAGTTTCACCGCCAAATACGATATTGATAAACTAGTATATTTTGAAATATATAATTTTGTAGATGATGCTATATCGAGAGAAAAGCAATTAAAGAAGTGGAATCGCGAATGGAAAATTAAATTAGTAGAGAAAGATAATAAAACAAGGCGAGATTTATTGGTTGGGCAGAAGGCAGGGCAGATAAATAATTATTTGTGTATTTCTAAAATCTACACCCGCAACATTTTCATAAGCCTCAGCGCATTTTCGATCAGCTTCACATTATCAAGCGGAGTAAAAAACTTCTTGCCATATATTTTGTCCAGATCAAGCCACTCGGGCATGTCAGCGTATTGCTGTTCGCTGTCACAAAGATTGTCCTTTGTTAATTTACCGCCGACTTTCTTTACTAAATAATATATCATAACACAATTCCAATATTGTCCTTGGTATTTTTTGGCATAGTCGGGATTAAAAAAATCTGATTCACATTGAATAGGCATGATGGGCTCAATCTCAATGCCAGTTTCTTCAATAAATTCTCGTTTGAGTGCTTGTTCGATAGTTTCATCGATATCAATGCCACCACCAGGAAAATCATAGCCATCCCATTGTCTGGACAAGAGAATTTTGTTGTTTTCAATCAAGACACCGTAAACCGACGGACGAAATTTTAATTTGTCGATGCTTATTTCCCGAGTTTCGCCGTGCACATTATTGACAATAATTGTTTTGGTATTTTTATCCATAATATTTTATTAATATTTTACTAAGCATAAGCGATGCTCTCTTTTTTTATTATATCATTTTCGTTTCTATATACAAGCAGATAGCGGAGCTTACTTTTCTGTTACCGCAATCGCATTTGTCAAGGCCAAATAGAAATGTCATACTTTGAGCCAAATAGAAATGTCGTATTTGGCGAATTAATTAATTATTTAAGAGTTATTATGATAGTAAGAAATATATATGCTTGATAAAAATGACCTAAAACAAATCAAGGGAATTATCGATGACAGCATCGAGCGTTTTGCGGTAATAGTCGGAAATAGTTTTGCAAAGATTGATGAACGTTTTGAGAAAATGGATGAAAGATTCGACAAAATGGATGAAAGCTTTGCTGATTTGAAACAAGAATTTTCTTTTATCAAGCACCAAATTGCTGTGACAAATGAGCGCTTGGAAAAGCTAGAGAAAAAAATCGAAAAAATATTTATGATGGAAAATGAGGATATTTTAGAAATAAATAAAGAGATTGAATTTCTGAAGAGAAAAATAGCTAAATTGGAAGTCATGGCAGCAAGAATGGAGAAAAAGGGAAACAAATAAACTTAATAACACAGAAATAACCTTACGAGGTTATTTTTTTGTTAAGAAGCACTTCATCAAAAAATGGGGAATAGGTGTTGACAAAAAAAATATTTCGTGCTAATCTCTGGAATTAAATCGAACATTAACAATTTTAAGTTAAGCATCTGAAAAGGGGGTAAAATCATGAGATTAACGAAGCTAATGATACTATGTATTATTTTTGGCGTTTCTGGCTGCGCATCCAAGATCTATCAGGACGGTGCGCGCTACCAAGACAAAGCTATTGACGTTTCCTATGCACAAATCGCCCAAATTCATTATGCGCAAGGCATATTCAAAGAGCTAGATGATGAGGGGAAATCTTTAACTTCGGCTGAGTATGTTTTGGGCGAAGAAGAAATAAGAATCAACCCAAAACAATTATTATATTTGGCTTTTGAAGGCAGCATCGATAATTTCAAAAACAAAAAGCTAGATATTTACTTGTGTTATCGTATAACAGTACCGGTTGGAGCGATTATCGCTGACGAATTATTGGTTTTTTCGACAAGTATTGATAGCAGGAAATTTGTCCTCAAGTGTCCGCTCTCTCCGGGGACAAAAACTAATTGCTTTATCAGGATAAGCACCAAGGATCAATTGGATCTGGAATTACCTGGTATCAACTATAGCGTTGAAGGGGATTTTTCACTTTCGGAAAGTCGTGAAGCTATCAACTATGCTTTGAAAAATGCCAACAACTAAATATCTTGGTTGTTGGTACAAAAAACTGCGCAAGGAGGAAGAAAGATGAAGAAAATTTTGTTAGCTGTTTTGATTTCGTGTTTTATCGCGGTTCCGCCGAGCATGGCATGCACAGGGAACTGTGATGAGCCGAAGAAAGAAACACCCAGTCCGAGCCCGACGAGCAATAAGGTCGAGGTAAACAATGAGATCAACTACAGCCCCAAAACGACGAATGTGCAAAACCAGGCAACACTTGTCCAAAACGCACCAGTCAACACAGTCGTTGGCGGCGCCACGAACGTAACGGCCACCGGTGGAAACGCAAATTCGGACTCTAGCGCAAATTCCAATTCAAGTGCGACCGTTGGGGACGTTGCTGCAACGCTTCATTATCAAGAAGTGAAGCAATACCCGGTCCCGGGCGAAATCAATTCCCCTGGAATTTTGCTGACGTCAACCCCAGATGCGGCAGGACCAACAGTCTACAAAGCAGAGGAGATTGTCTATCTTCAATACTTGTTTACGCGTGAACAGCTGGCTGATATGGCCGGAAACGATGAGCCAGATATGCGCGGAGATCTTCTGCGCAAAGTCATTCTTCCTGAAAGTGAGTGGAGCAGCGAAGTAGCGTTTTATCTGGAAATTCCACCAAATTTAAAAAAGCAAAACATCCGACAGCTTGGAATGATTATGCTCGATGCCAATTCTGCAATAACAACCGCAGAACTTTTCGGGCGTGCCGGACTCGAAGCAGTAAAACGTGGTGCCAACGCCGTGTTTTTTACAGGCACGGGTTTCCAAAGAGAGGACAAAGCTTTTACTTTTGGGCCCGGGGCTTCTATAACCTCACCAGCAGGACAAAGTCTTTCGACAGTAGCTTTGCCCTTCGTTTTTGCGAAACGCTGGAAGGATGACGAGGCATTTGTTCGAGCGACAGCTGCTGTTATCTCGACAGCGAAATAACCACACCCACCACATACACCGTAGCTCTTCTTTTTTGTAAAAGAAGAGGAGCTACGGTTTTTTATTGTCTAGGAAATCTGTTTTGGGCTTTAGTTAATAATGATTGGGGTGCAAATAGAAAGAGAGATAAATTTGCTGATTTTTGTGAATGATAAATTTAAACATGGAATGAAAAAAAGCAAAGCACTCAAAAATTTACTTAAGACTGATAAGGAAGCGAGTTGGGAGCAGATCGATAGAAATAATTATTTAGAGTTTATAGGTTGGCTTGTTTTTAATTATTTATTTTGCACAACCTTGCACTTTTCGACGAACGTCTTCTGGGATTTTGGCTGGACAAATTTCCACTGAACCGCCAGTTTTATATTTAGGCCGATAATCAAACCATTTGGAAATTTTTGGAAAGTGCAAAACAATAATAAGGACGAACTCGTTTTTATTTATTAGAAAACATTGGCAAAGAAAAGAAATTATTATACAATATAAGCACATTCATGAAGTGAGAGT
Source organism: Patescibacteria group bacterium (assembly GCA_038248465.1). GTDB lineage: Bacteria > Patescibacteriota > Patescibacteriia > Patescibacteriales > UBA12075 > JBBRXK01. The sequence goes on from JBBRXK010000080.1 coordinate 5,140, forward strand.
TATTAAAATAAAAAGATATTTATATAAATA
>JBBRXK010000081.1:0-5134 GCA_038248465.1 Patescibacteria group bacterium
GTCTATCTTCTAACATTTTTATTTGTGCTTCGAGAAGTTTTGTAAGTTTTTCAAACATTTCTTTATTTTCTTCTCCCAAGAGAAGTATTTTGTTCTTCTTTAAATACTTTAATTTTTTTTCAGATTCCTTTGTGTTGTTTATTAATCGTTTTAGCCTGAATTTGAGCGCCCCAGAACTACATTTTCTTTTGCCGGTTGGGATTTCTTTTTATACTTTTCAATCGATGAGTTATGCTATCGACGTCTATCGAGGTCGCTTGCCGGCCGAGAAACACTTTGGGATATACTCGGTGTACGTCGCTTATTTTCCTCAGCTCGTAGCCGGTCCAATCGAGCGTGCTACCAATCTTTTGCCACAGTTTTATGCCAAGCACTTGTTTGTTTATGATCGCGTAGTGAGCGGACTTCGGCAGATGCTTCTTGGTTTTACCAAAAAAGTGTTACTGGCGGACAACTTAGCGACGATTGTAAATATGGTTTATAACAATCCGCACGAGTATAATTCGCTCGGGCTAATTATTGCTACCATCTTTTTTGCTTTTCAGATATATTTTGATTTCTCTGGTTACTCCGATATTGCCATTGGCGCTTCGCGAATAATGGGAATTGAGCTAATGCAAAATTTCAATAACCCTTATCGCTCAAAATCGGTGGCAGAATTCTGGACGCGCTGGCACATCTCTTTGTCGACTTGGTTCAAGGATTATTTATATATTCCCTTGGGTGGAAACCGGGTAGCTATTCCGCGCTGGTGCTTGAATATCATGATAGTATTCGTTGTTAGCGGTTTGTGGCATGGGGCTAGTTGGACCTTTGTCGTTTGGGGTGGCTTGCATGGCCTCTATATGGTCGTAGCGAGAATCAGCGAGCGGGCCAGAGCACTAACGGCGCAAAAAATAGGACTGACAAATTTTCCGCGGATTCACAATGCTTTTAAAATTGCTATTACCTTTATTCTCGTAAATATTGGCTGGATATTTTTCCGCGCCAACAATATCGATGACGCTTTTTACATTGTCAAAAAGATATTTTTGGATTTTGATTTTGCCTTTACCCTGCCAAGATTTCAAATCGTAGTTTTTAGTTTATTTATATTTTTAATTGAGTTATATTATTTGCTGGAAAACAAAGAGCAAGTAAGTAGATTTTTTCAGCCTACTGTGTTGCGATGGTCTTTGTATGTAATCACGATATTAATGATTTTATTTTTCGGAGATTTTTCTAATAATAAATTTTTGTATTTTCAATTCTAATGACTATTGATTTAAAAAAATTTATGGGGCGAGGTGCATTATTTTTAATGATGCTTGTATTAGTTTTGCTTGGATTTAATTTTTTGTATATTCAAAAAATAGAACATAAGACAATCTATTGGCGTAATTATTTTGAATTTGATGAATACGCCAAAACTCATAAGCACCTGGACTATGCTTTTTTTGGAACGTCGCATACCAGAGATGCAATGAACCCAAAGTACATTCCAAGCTCAGTTAATTTTTCTCTGTCCAGTCAGAACTACATTGTTATTTATTATCGACTCAAATATTTACTGGAAAACTATAATCTAAAAATAGAGACAATCGTTTTTGAAATTGATCCCATATCTTTGTTGCCCAGAATGGCTGACACTAAACAGCTAGCTAATTATGATATTTCCAAGTTGGTGCCGCTTGATGATATTGTAAAACTGAGTGGACTATCCAGGATTGATATTTGGCTACGTTCGAACTTTCCATTTTTTGGTCGTGGTTTTGCAACGTATGGCGCGCTACGAACAACACCGATGGAACTTAATCTGGGCTGGGCCAAGGAACTTGGCGATTTCTCCAAAAATCCGATGGATTTGGATTTAGAAATGTCGAAAGCCAAAAATGAATCCACGCAACCCGATTCATTGTCGCTTGAATATTTTGAGAAAACCTTGGCGTTAGCCAAGGAGAGGGGAATTAATATTATATTTCTCCGCAATCCTCATGCGCGAGAAGTGGATGAACTGAATATAAAATATGGCGCTGATGTTGCCTTGTATTATAAAAAAATATTTGCAGAAATAGATAAATTAAACATCAAACATAATATTGTTGATAATAATGATATTTTTTATGATCGACCAGATTTGATGCATATCGATGGAGGGCATGTGAATTATAGGGGATCGGAGATTGTTAGTAAAAAATTTCTGGAAGATGTGGGGGTATTGCAAATAGTAAAATAAAGAGCAAAGGTCTTTTGATTGCTATATTTTTTTATAGTTTAAAGTAAGCAAAGACTTGATATTAAGGCTTGTTTAATTGCAGAATAATTGCTATTCTTAAATAAAGAAATATAGCGATAAAAAAGGGTAAATTACTTAATAAATAGTGATTTTTTTGCTTATTATGCAAAAATTTATTATTTGGGGTTTGTTTAAATGGATAAGAATTATGAAAAAAAATATTCTCGTTTGGAATTTTTCCATTGGTGGACGGTAACGAGAAGAGAGATGATAGGTAGGCTACTTAAGAAAGAAGGACTAGCCAAAGATACCAATATTTTAGAAATCGGTTGCTCGGTTGGAATATTTCTAAATCAGCTCAAGCTTGATGGCTACACAAATGCTTATGGCGTAGACATTAGTGATGAAGCAATTTCTCAAGCCAGAGAATCGGGGCTAGTCAACGTGGAAGTGAGAGATGCCACTAGTCTTGGTGCAAATAGAAAGTACCAGACCATTATTGCTTCTGATGTACTAGAGCATATAGAGGATGAGTCGAAGGCTTTATCTAGCTGGTACGATGTTTTGAATCCAGGCGGAGCCCTCATTATCTTTTTGCCTGCTCATAAATATTTTTGGAGCCAGCATGATGAAATAAATCATCATTTTCGTCGTTATAATAAAAAATATTTGAAAAAAGTTTTAGAAAAAGCCGGTTTCAAAATTGAGCGTATTTCGTATTGGAATTTGTTACTGTTTTTTGTAAAGTTACTAGTGGTTGTTTTTGATAGAATTTTTTTTAGAAGTAGAGACAAAAAACACGATCAATTTATTGAGATAAATCCGCTTGTAAATAAAATGTTAATTGGATTACTGAAGCTCGAAAATAAATATACCGAAAATCACTATCTTCCTTTTGGAGTTAGTGTGTTCGCGATTGCTAGAAAAGAAAAAATATGATTCTAATTGTTTTAAAAGCTATAATCTGTATTACTGTTGTCTGTTTTTTTGGTTGGAATTTTGTGCGGAGGGTGCTAAAACAAAACGAACTCTACCTCACGATACCTTTGTCGCTGTTTTTCGGAGTGATATCGTACGTTTTTATTTTGAATGTGTCGGGTTATTTTATGGCGATTCAAACCGCTTTTTATTTTGCCTACCTTTTGTTGTCTGTTTCGGCTATTGCGATTTATTTTTTCGTAAAAGCAGAAAAAATCGAATTAGGAATTAGCAAAAAGCATTTTGTGATTCTGGGCATTGTTACGATTGTCATGACGGGTTTTTTTGCAATTATAATCAAAAATAATTATCAACACGATAGGGATTGGCACTATGGAACGGTTGCAACCATTATTAAAGGTAATTTTCCAGTAAAAAATATTTATATTCCTTTTAATTATGCACAATACCATTATGCCTTTGATTTGTTGGCAGCGAGTGTTTCAAGTATTCTGGGAATTGGTGTAATTGCGGGAATGGATTCTGCCTATATTGTCTTTTTTGCTTTTGTCTTCTGGATGATTTTTTCTATCGCCTTTAAATTTTCAAAAAGTATTTCGGTCGCCTATTTTTCCGCTATTCTTTTTTTCTTTGGCGGTGGCTTTAGATATTTTACTATTGTTAGAGACATCGATTGGGCAAATTTGGGGGGATTTAGTGGGCTGATTTCGCAAGTAGCACATTTATATAACAACGTGATACCAATGCAAGCAGGCTATTTTAGTGGATACAGCACCTCTGCGTTTGGAACCATGTTGTATCATCCACCAACGATGCTCACCTTTCCAATTACCATGTTGGTCGTGTACTTGATGTATTTGGAAGATAAAAATAGAGACGTAATATACAAAGTTGTCCTCGGCGTGTTTTTGGGATTTTTAGCACTAGTGTCGGAAGTAGCTTTTGTGTACATGGCTTTGTCTTGGGGTATTTGGAAGTTGCTAAATTTTTTTAAAGATAAAAAATATGTCGTTGTGAGTATTTTAACAGTGGCCGTAATATCTTCTTTTGTTGCTGTTTATCATGGCGGGGTTATAAGTGACGCAATACTACACACATCGAGTGTCGGCCTCGGCGCAGACACGTCTGTTTCTCGGTTTGGATTGAGATCTGTCCCTGGCTTAATTTCCTTTGGCGCAATTTACCCCTTTAACCAAATTTATTCTTACGCTTTTTTGCTTATTGAGTGGGGCTTTCCCTTGCTACTTTTTCCCTTTGCTTTTTATTTTTTTAAGAAAAGAAGAGACGTGGCACTTTTTATAATAGTAGTTATTGTAACACTGATTACAGCCTTCATTGTGGATTATCCAGTTTCGGTGGATAATCTGGCGAGATTAAATGTAGTTGCCTATATTTTTATGGGCTTGTTGGCAGCGACAGTTCTTGGCATTTGGTATGACAGAAACAAAATGTTTAGACCAGTAATTTTGCTTGTTGTTATCTTGATGGTTATTTCACCAGTATTTTATAATATTAAATTATTGTCGGCTAGAATAGAAAAAAAAGATTTTGTTTTTAATAATGTAGACAAGAATGGTGAAAGAGACTTTGCTAATCAAATTGATTCACTTATTCCAGGTAACGCAGCAGTTTTGACAGCAAACCCCGTTGTTGTAAATGAGATATGGGGCAGACTTTCATATTTTGGAACCCCAACCAAGAACGCTGCTTATTATAGAGAGGTAGGCGCAGATCTTCCGCCTTTGTTAAAAATATTGAATATCGATTATTTGAAAGAGAGAAAAATTGACTATGTTTATTATGACCAGAAGTTTATTGATTACGGTGGAGGTGATTTTCTGAAAAATAATTTGCAAAAATTCACTGAATTGGCGAGAGATGATCATGGGCGGATTTTGTATCGGATTAATTAATGCAATAATTTTGGTTTGAAAAGGATGACACAAAATATTAAAACAATCAAAAAGAAACTACTGATAA
>JBBRXK010000082.1:0-5128 GCA_038248465.1 Patescibacteria group bacterium
CCTTCTTATTCAAAAATTTTATTTTTTTTATATTTTCTTTTATTAATTTTGCTTTCCTTTTTTATCCACAAGGGTCAAAAACAATAAGATCTACTTATTTTCATTCAAAATACCTCTAACAATTGCTCTGTCATCCCAAGTTATTTTTTCACCATTGGCCACGCAAATCGCTTGCTCATTACCCTTTCCGGTCAGCAAAACAATATCGCCACTTTCCGCGCTATCAATGGCTTTTTTGATCGCGTCTCTTCTGTCCAAAATTTTAAACAAATCAATATCCTCTTTTTTACCAACATTCTCTGCGCCCAAGGCCACTTGGTCGATTATCAGTGCTGGATCATCATCATATGGATCTTCATTGGTAACGATCACGATATCGGCTTTTTCACCGGCAATTTTGCCCAAAATCGGTCTCCGAGCCACGTCCCTGCCTCCACCCGTCGAGCCAAGGACATGTATGACTCTTTTGTGCGGAATTAGTTTTAGGGTTTCATACAATTTTGTAAGAGCCTTGGGTTCAAAAGCATAATCCACAATCACACCAAAGTCTTGCCCCTCAAAAATACCCTCCAGTCTACCGGCCACGCCAGGTATCGATTCAAGTCCCTCTTTAATTGATTGTTTGCTGATACCCTGCGCTGATGCTACGCAATATGCGTTCATAGAATTGGCAACATTAAAGGTGCCCAGCAATTTTAAAACAATCTTCATATTGTCTATTTCAAAAATCGTTCCGCCCGCGCTGGCGTCCTTCACCTCGTATACATAAGGAATCGCATCCTTAGCACTCGGATTATTTTTTGTTTCAGCTTGCTTGTAATATATTTTTTGGTCGGCTTTGAAACCAAGAAAATATTCTGCGTATTTGTCATCACCATTGGCAATGATAATTTTCTTCACCCTTTCGAGTTCAATTTTTTTAATACCGCTGATTGAGCCCATCACCTTTTTCCCATTGTCTACGTATTTGTATTGGCAACGACTGAGGTGCTCAAACAATTTACCTTTGGCGTTTTTGTAATTATCAAATGAACCATGTGATTCAATATGCTCTTCATACAAACCAGTAAAGACCAAAATATCATAATTAATAAAGCGGTGGCGGAACTGGACAATGCCTTCGGAGGTAGTTTCGACGATGGCATACCTGCAAGCGTTCTTCACCATATTGCGGAGAATTTTTTGCGTAAAAAATCGGCCAACCATTGTCATCTTCTTGTCGTTCATCCACTCTCTTTGCCCATCATTGAACATCGCGGTTGAGGTAAAGCCGGTTTTGAAACCAGCATTTTCAAGAGTTTTTGCGATCAAATATGTGCTGGTCGTCTTCCCAGTCGTCCCCGTCACCCCGATGACAATCAAATCATTACTCGGAAAACGATAAACAATCGCCGCAAGCAGATTGAGGAGATAATGATAGCCTGGTTGCAAGGCCTTGAACAGTTTCCTTGGAATTATTTTTTTTATTTTATGTAAAGTTTTTCCCATATTTTTTACTCACTTCTTCAAAACTACCCCCTACTCTCATCTTCATGATACTCTATTAAATCAATTTTTTCAATGTCCCTTATTTCTTGGCCAAGAAATGCCCCACCTTTTATCTTGAAATTTTTTGGGCAATCGGTGGTGTAGAATTTTCGCACAGGGGCACGATTATTTTTTTTAATACCAAGCTCCGGGTGTCTTGCAAGATATTTTTCTAGACTCTGCGCTACTGCTTTCCCCGGATCTAGTAGAGAGCAAGTCTTGGGAATTTTGTTTTTTATTTCCGCAAAAATCAAAGAGTAATGTGTACATCCCAGTATTAACTCGTCCACGTCATTGATGAATAAAAACTTTAAATATTCTTCAAGAATCAGATCAAGCGCTTCACCATGAGTCTTGCCCTCTTCGATAAGTGGTACCAACAAGGGAGTGTTTTGCTCGAGCACCGTCTTCTCTCTATTTATCTTGCTAATTTCTTTTTTGTAAACGCTTGAATTGATAGTGGCATTGGTTGCGATCACGCCGATTTTGCTATTTCGCGGATTCCGTGCCGCTTCCTCGGCGATTGGCTTAATGACGCCAAGAATTCTGCGGTCGGGATAAGTTGACGGCAAATATTCTTGTTGCAGGCGACGCAAGGCCAAAGCCGAGGCGGTGTTGCAAGCCAAAATTATCAAACGACAATCTTGCTTGAATAAAAAATCTACCGCCTCTCTCGTGTAGTTATAAATTAGCTCGGGCGACTTGTTGCCATAAGGCACACGAGCATTATCTCCTAAATATATATAATCGTAGTCGCCGCACTCCTCCAAAAAGTTTTTTAGGACACTGAGGCCGCCAAATCCCGAATCAAAAACACCAATCATATTTTTAAATATTTGCCGATTAGTCTCCGCATCCCCCTAGTCAGCTGATATAAACTATATTTCTTACTGTCAAAAATAATATCAAAAGCGCCGGGATAGACGACATCGCTTCCACCAAAGCCATGTTTAAATCTAGTAACGCCCGGCCACTTGGCTTCATCAATGCCATTGAAATCGTAATACTGACAATCTTTTTCTTTAGCCCGTAAGATACTAAACCATTGAATCGCAAAAGGCGCCATCACCTGGCGCTGTCGATCGCTCGACGAACCATGAATGTAAGAGGCCATGTCGCCGAAAAACGAAACGATGTTAGCCGAGATTATTTCTCCTTCAAATTCGGCGACAATCAATTCAATAAAATCTAGCTCCAACATTTTTCGGTAATGCTCTTTTCCGTGCAGACGAAAGCCATCTCGCTCCCGCGTCTCAATCATAATCTCCCAAAATTTTTCAAAATCTTTGGCACCACCCACCCGAACTTGCACACCTTTTTTGGCAGCCAAGCGAATATTATAACGAGTCTTCTGGTGCATGCCAGACAGTAGTTCTTGTTCGGTTTTGTTAATATCCAAAATGTTAGTTTTACTAGCCTGCACATCCATTGTCCGGATAATTTTTAATTTGTAATTTTTAATTTTTAAACATTTGATTGGCTCGATTCGCCAAAATGTCGCGCATCTCTCTTTAGCAATACTAGCAAATTCATCAAAGACTAAACCCCGCTGTTCATCGTTTAGAATTTCTAAATATACTCGTGGTGAATAAAAATATTTCATACCCATCGGCAAACTTTTTTCTATAACCGAAAATGCAAAAATAATTTTATCGTTGTCTTCTAGTCCGTAATGAAAAAACTTGGCACCAGTCGTCGCCTGAAATTCTCCCCACAACGAAGACTGCAAAAACTGACTTTGTTTTTGAGATTTAACAAAAGTGTCTAATTGATTTTTATTTATGGCGATTAAGTTCATTATATTTTAAATTTCTACCGAGATTTATCTCGGGTAATTCAGGCTTTAGCCTGAGTAAAATTTATTATACTTTCATTCAATCAGGCTAAAGCCTGAATTACCCGAGCTGAAGCTCGGTAGAAAGAAACCTTCCTGGCTAATTATATATTCTTAAGCGCCTCCCTAATCCTCTCCCGACTATCCTTGATGCCCGGATCCACCGCGCGCAAGGCCTCGCGTGCTTGCATCATAGAATAACCAAGTGCGATAAGGGCGTCTATCTCGTCAGCGTTGCTCGATGCCTCGCTACCAAGTGTCCGTGGCGAGTTCATCTTCATGCTCACAATCTTGTCGCGAAGTTCCATCACTACCCGCTCGGCGGTTTTCTTGCCTATTCCAGAAACTTTGGTTAGAAAATCAGCATCACCGCTGGCGATTGAATCCTTGATATATGCTGTTTCTCCAGCGGCCAAAACTCCCAAAGCCGATTTTGGTCCAATGCCCGACACGGTCAAAAGCAATTCAAACATCTCTAGCTCGTCAATGCCAAAAAATCCGAATAAAGTCACGGCATCTTCGCGCACATGATGATGAATAAATAATTCAACCTCGTCGCCGAACGTCACACCATCACGCACCACATCATTCACAAAAATTTTGTAACCGACATCATTGACGACAATAATAACGAAATTATTTTCTTTGATTTTTATTTTGCCTCTTAAAAATGCGATCATATAGTTAATTATTTGTCTGAACCCCGATTCGCCATATTCGACAAGCTCAGTGCAGGCCGATTAAAGGATTTTCTCGATTTCTAAGTTTCACGTATTCTCCCTCTCCTTGTTTTAAGGAGAGGGCCGGGGTGAGGTCAGATTAAAATTTAAACAAATATTTACTAAATAAAAAACTTTAAATAGCGGTCAGATAAATCAAGGCTCAGACAATTCTTCTTCTAATCACGCTAAACTCCGGAACCTCACAGCCCACGAACAAAAGCACCGCTTTCTTCTGTCCACCATGCGCCTCGCTCAACTCTTCACCACTGACTGAATCGACCAGCCGGCCCACCTTCATCTTAATTATATCATAAAATGGTCTCACAATCTCTATCTCGTCCCCTACCTTCAAAACATTATGCACCCGCACCAAGACGAAACCCTCTAAATCATTCGTAATTCGTAATTGATAATTCGTAATTGATTGCACTTGCCCACAAAACTCCCAAGCACACTCCGTATGCGAGTTTGCTAAATTCTGATCCGCTTTTTCGCCAAACAAAAATCCTTTGGTGTAACCACGATGCACCAGCTTGGTCTCGAGTTCCGAGCGCAAAAAATTTATTTCTTCGGCTTTGTTAGTTTTAATACTCCTTAGCGCTTGACTATAAATTCCACTCACCATCGCCTGATAATAGGCGCTCTTCGCCCGTCCTTCGATTTTAAAACTACTTACGCCAGCGCTAATAAGCTCCTGCAAATGTTCTACTAAACACAAATCCTTTGAATTAAGGATATATGAACCGTGTTCTTCTTCAACCACTTCCAAAATTTCGTCATGCCCCTTGGCTTTGATAAAACTAGAGAGATCTTCGCGGGAATTGTTTTCAGTTTTTGAATTTTCTAATTCTAACGCATCAACACACACCGCTTCTGTCAAAGTACCCCTCTCATGCCACGTGTCAACACACCCCGCCCTTCGGGCACCCCTCTCAAGAGGGGACTTTGAACTGGGTTCAGGCAGGGCCTGCTCCTCATCTCTCCAGCCCGAGGCTGGTCCGCCTCGCTTGGATAATTGATCATACTCCCATCGACAAGGCTGCAC
>JBBRXK010000083.1:0-5122 GCA_038248465.1 Patescibacteria group bacterium
CTTGGAATTGATTCTATTTCTCTAATACCGGACACAGTAGTTAAAACAACATTGGCCGTACTCAAAAAAGAACAGGAAATGAAAGGCGGAGGAAAACGTTCGACCAAAACCAAGAGCGTAATTAAAGAAACGAAAGCTGTGCCGAAAAAAAATGTAAAGAGCAAGCGGACAAGCAAAAAATAAAGCAAAAAAATATAATAAAAACACCTCTTAAATAATTTAGGAGGTGTTTTTGATTTTACCAAAAAAGCAATACAAAAAATTTATTCATTATTCTGAAGCCACTTTCTGATGTAATAAATAAAAAAGAGAATAAAAAACAGAAGAGCGGCGAACGAAAAACCGCCCACTTTACCAGAACGATTGGAAATGCCGATAGAAACTAAAATAACTACAGCAACCAAAATAAGAAGCGAAATTTTGATAAATTGGAACTTTGAACCTAGTTTGAATAAAAATTTAAACATAGTAATAGTATAGCAAATTGTAAAGAATGTTGTAAATAAAAGGATTTTATTTGTGAATAATTATACAAACAAAGCGACTCGGATTATGTGTAAATTGGCCTATTTAAAGGCGACTCATAATTATATAAAGCTTGACTTTTTTATAAAAAAATTGTAATGTAAAGGGAAATAAGGGTCAATGTCCCGTATTTTTTATTTGTCGATAAGAAATTTTTATCGCAGACAGAGCAGTTTGTATTTTGCTTTATTATAATAATTATTAATTTTCGTCTGATGTCAGTCGTTTGTTATTAATACAAAAACGCATGAATATCACAGAGTTAGCGAGAATACTAAAAATAAGCCCTCAGGAGTTACGTGATAGTTTACCGCTACTTGGTTTTGATATTGGACAAAAAGCGATAAAAATAAATAAATCAATCGCAACAAAAATTATCAAAGAATGGCCAACCCTCAAGAGAAGACTACGAATTGAAAAAGAATTAGCCGATAGACAAGAAAAGGTTGAAATCAAAGAAGATACTGTAAGAAAAGTTTTAGTAGTTCCCAATTTAATCACAGTTCGTGATTTTTCCAATCTATCTGGTTTGCCGATTAGTTCAATTCTTTCCGTGCTCATGAAAAATGGAATTTTTGCATCGCTCAATGAAAAAATAGATTTTGATACTGCTTGGCTACTGGGTTCCGAACTCGGAATTGACGTACAAAGAAAAAACGAAGAAGACAAGGGCGAAGAAATAGCCATAGACACTCTAAAAAATATTTTGGACAAGGAAGAGAAACACAATTTACTCGACAGACCACCAGTAATCGTGGTAATGGGGCATGTTGATCATGGAAAAACAAAACTGCTCGATGCTATCAGAAGCACACACGTGGTGGAGGGCGAGGCTGGTGGAATCACACAGCATATCGGCGCTTATCAGGTAAAAAGAAAGGGGCAGGTGATTACATTTATCGATACGCCAGGACATGAAGCGTTTACTGCTATGCGCAGTCGTGGCGCCAAAATTGCCGATGTAGCGATTTTGGTTGTTGCTGCCGATGATGGTGTCAAACCACAAACCATTGAGGCTTTTCGCATTATCGAAGCTGCCAAAGTGCCGTTTGCCGTCGCGATAAACAAGGTAGACAAAGCCGACGCGAACATCGAAAAGACCAAACAAGAACTTTCAACACAATTAAATATTACGCCTGAAGATTGGGGTGGAAAAATAATTTGCTCACCGGTCTCTGCGCTAAAGGGACAAGGAGTCGAGGAATTGCTCGATATTGTATTACTACTTGCAGAAACCGAGGCGGAAAATATCAAAGCCAATCCAAATGCCGATGCTGTCGGCACCATCATCGAATCGCACGTAGACAAGGGCGCTGGACCGGTTGCCACAATTTTGATTCAAAATGGTACACTACGAGTCTCGGATCAACTTATCTTTGATGATATAATTATTGGCAAAGTAAAAACGCTTAATAATTATTTGGGACAAAAAATTAATGAAGCTGGGCCCGCTTGTCCAGTGCAAATTATTGGTCTCAAAACAATGCCTTCAGTTGGTGATATTATTCAAGTGGGAGAGGGCGAGAGAATCAAGCACAAAAAAATTCGAACGATGGGTCAGGCAAACGGTGTTAGCGCGAGCGACCAATCGGATATGGAAAATAAAGATGTACAAATTATTAATCTAATCATAAAATCAGACGTCCTTGGATCGGCAGAGGCTATTGGTGAGTCACTCGAAAAAATAAACACCAATAAAATAAAAGTCCGTATTATCAAAAAGGGCTTGGGCAATATAAGCGATGGCGATGTGAAATTGGCCGAGGCATCAAACGCGTTGGTGCTAGGATTCAATGTTAAATTAACATCAATCATAGAGGATTTGGCCAGAGAAAGAAAAGTCAAGGTTCGGATGTATAGTATTATCTACGATTTATTAAACGAGGTAAAAGCTGAAATGAAAAAGATTGCTCGCGCCGTGATGGTGCGCAAAAATATGGGCAAGATGAAGGTGAAAGCTATTTTCAAAACGACCGCAAAAAGTCAAATCGTCGGTGGCAAAATAATAGGAAGTTTAATCAAGGCGAATACTCTAGTGGATGTCATTAGAGATGATGTAGTGGTTGCCTTTGGTGAAATCACGACTGTGCGCTGTGGCAAAGAAGAAGTGAGTGAAGTGAACGAAGACCAAGAGTGCGGTGTCACCTATATTGGCGACCCGATAATTGCAGTCGGTGATGTCCTGCAGTTTTATATCGAGGAGGCTTCTACTAGCAATTAAGAATTAAGAACTATGTCTTTCCGTGTTAAACAAATTAATGAACAGTTGCTCGCTGAGTTGGCTCAGCTGGTTTCGGAACTCGTTGAATTCAAAGAAGGCTTGATTACACTAACATCAGTAGATACGTCGCCAGACTTGAAACAAAGCAAAATCTGTATCTCGGTTCTACCAGAAAAATTAACCGGTTCAGCGTTGACAGCGATACGCAAACACAACAGTGAGTTTAATAAAATATTAAAACAACGCCTTCGCTTGAAATTTATTCCAAAACTCCGCTGGAATATTGATGAAAAAATAAAATACATGCTAGAGATTGACGAGACCCTCAGATTAATTGAGGAAGAAGACAAGGGGTAAATAATTTTTAATTTTTAAACAAACCTCCAATCACTTCACTTTTCATATGTAATATCTTCATACATATGAAAGGTATCAAAAAAGTCAAAATTTACTTGTAAATGAGCCAAAATATTTAATGCGCACCAACCGAAATTATTCCATCATCCCAAAATTATAAATTATTCAAACTCGGTCAGGTGAAATGACTGAAGACACATAAGTTCTCCTAAACACAAATTACAGCCTGCTTGGTAATTTGATTATAAAGAAATGAATCTAAAAGAAAGAAATAAAAAAGCCTACGAACAAATAAAAAATGCCAAGAAAATATTATTAACAACACACGGAAAGCCAGATGGCGATGCAGTCTCATCTGTCTGCACGATGATGTTGTTGCTCACGGATCTCAACAAGTATTTTGTGACTTATTGTAGCGATCCAGCGCCAGAACCCTTACATTTTTTGCCATTTACCGAAAAAATTGAGACTGATATAAACAAGGTTGATTTTGCTTCGTTTGATTTGATTGTGCCGGTTGATTGTGGCAGTCTAAGCCGCACAAATCTAAGTGTCCAGATAAAAAATAGAAATACAAATCAGTATGTTGTTGAATTTGATCATCACCCCAAGGTCGATGACTATGCAGATCTAGAAATTCGTGACCCACTAGCGGCATCATCAACGGAAGTTTTGTACGGATTTTTCCGCGACAACGATTTGAAAATTAACAAGCAAGTCGCCAATTGTATTTTGACCGGAATATTAACCGACACCGGCAACTTTCTTTATCCATCAACAACGGACAAAACTATAAACATTGCTTCCGAAATGTTGCTGTGCGGAGCCAAATATCCTCTAATCACCGAAGAAACTTGGCGCAACAAAAGTATTGGCGCAATGAAGCTTTGGGGGAAAGCAATTGGCGCCCTTGAGATAAATAAAAAATATAACTTAGCTTTTACAGTAATAAAATACAAAGACATTCTAGAGAGCGCTTGCAACAATGCCGAAATGGAAGGTATTTCAGGTTTTCTCAGCAATTTGTATGGCATAAATGGTCTGTTATTAATTCGCGAAACCGCGGATGGAACATTAAAGGGAAGCTTGCGAACTACGCACCCCGATATTGATATTTCAAAACTTGCAAATCGTTTGGGTGGTGGCGGACACAAGAAAGCATCGGGGTTTGTGTTGCATTTGGGAATTGCACACGGAGAAAGCGGATGGAGGGTGAGTTGACAGAACGTTGCTTTTAAGTTATTATAGTTTCGTAAATATGCGGGAGAAGACATAAGTTTTTAATTAAAAATGCTAACATAAAATATATGCCATTAATACCAACAGTAATCGAAAAATCAGGTCACATTGAACGTGCCTATGATATTTATTCACGACTTCTGCGCGACCGAATTATTTTTCTAGGCGAGCCGGTAAATGATCATGTTGCCAATATCGTAATTGCCCAATTTTTATTCCTTGACGCGGAAAGCAAAGACAAAGATATTAAATTTTACATAAATACTCCTGGTGGATCGGTGAGCGCTGGTATGGCGATATATGACACGATGCAATACGTGCGTTGCGATGTTTCCACAATTTGTGTGGGCATGGCCGCCTCGATGGGCGCGACTCTTCTCGCTGCTGGTGCCAAGGGCAAGCGTTTTGCCTTGCCAAATTCCGAAGTGATGATTCATCAGGTGATGGGTGGAGCCGAAGGGCAAGCTAGTGATATTAAAATCCGCGCTGAACATATTTTGAAAGTAAAGGATAAGTTAAACAGAATATTGGCCAAGCACACCGGGCAACCTGTGGCCAAGATCGACAAAGACACGGATAGGGATAACTATTTGACCGCTGAAGAGGCCAAAAAATACGGGATTATTGATAGGATAATTTCGAAATAAAAATTGCACAAGGAGGGGGGATGAAGAACAAACAAGAAAAGTTTTTACCACTAGATGGAGTTTTTGAGTTAGTGATACTCCTGTTTCTTAGTAATTACAGAAGCTGTTCCTACTCGGTTAACCAACTCCAAGA
>JBBRXK010000084.1:0-5062 GCA_038248465.1 Patescibacteria group bacterium
CAAAACGTATCACCAATTGATGGCATAGTCGTAAAAAAGTCTGTTAACGACGGCGAAACAGTATCGGCTGGCCAAGAGCTAGCCATCGTCAGCCAGCCTGGTCTTGTTAGAATGGAATTTTTTGTCGACGAAGAAAATGTTCGCTACATGGGTATCGGTGGTAAAGCCGAAATCCGAGATAACAGTGGCAATCTAATCTCTGCCACAATCAGCGCCCTAACACCGCTAGCTGATTCGCAATCGAAACGTTTTTCTGTCGAAATAAAACCTGAGTTATCGAATGAAGAATCTCTCCCACTCGGGACAATTATGACGGCTATCGTAAAAATTAAAAAAAGTACTTTGCAAAAAGAAAATGTTATTTTGCCCCTATCGGCGATAGAAGTAAATCAAAACGACAATACAATATATACCATTAGTGATGGCAAAGCCAAAAAAGAAAAAATCAGCATTGAAAGAGTGATCGGTGAGGCCGCGGAAATAAAAACCAGTCTCAGTCCTGATGCCTACATCGTCATTGCGGGCACAAAAAATATAAAAGAGGGTGAGGATGTTGTCGTCAATAAGTAAACAAGGGACTCAATTACTCATAGAAATAGAATAGTATTAAATATAATTATGGAAATCGATATTAACGAAAGCGAAAAAACACAAACGAACGGGAAAACTTCCGATCATCTATATTTAGAAAAATTAAAATTCAATCCGAAGCTACGTGAAACTTGGTTGAACTTTTTTGTCACACGTTTTCGGGTTGTGTTTCTTTTGATCGCCATCATTTGCGCATGGGGCTTATATTCTTTTTACAATCTGCCGCGCGAATCAAATCCAGAAGTAAAAATACCAATAGCCGTTGTTTTTACCACTTATGCTGGCGTATCACCATCTGACATCGAAGAACTCGTTACCAAAAAAATCGAATCCGCAGTATCGGGGCTAAAGGGCGTTGATAAAATCACGTCCAATTCAGCCAACTCTGTTTCGTCTGTCACGGTTGAATTTGACCCCAAGGAAAATCTTGATGATTCTATCCGCAAACTAAAAGACAAGATCACGTCTATACAGTCTGATTTACCAAAAGACGCGGATGACTCTGTGGTGCAAGAAATTTCTTTTGACGACACTCCCATTTGGAGCGTGGCAATCACAGGTCCTTATGACGGTCTTACTTTGCGCAGTTTTGCTGATGATACCAAAGATGAATTGGAAAAAATTTCCGGCGTTCGTGAAGTGCGCGTGTCTGGTGGTGAAGAAAGCGAATTTGAAATCGCTTACGACCCCGGCAAACTTTCTTTTTATAAAATTTCGCCGACGCAGGCCAATCAAGCTGTACAATCTTTGAACTTGGCCTTTCCCGCCGGATCTTTTGATGGCAAAGAATTCGCCTATTCTGTTCGTTCTGATTCAAGAATATTTGATACCAAAAAACTACAAAACACTCCCATCATGCATGGTGATCAAGGACAAATCGTGTACCTAAAAGATATTGCCGATGTCAAAGAAATATCCAAGAAAAAAACTATTCTATCGAGACTATCAAGCAAAGGACAGAAACCCGGGGATGCGGTAACAATAGAAATCGTCAAAAAAACCGGAGGTTCTATCATCAATACTGTCGATGAGGCAGTCAAAGTAATGGCAACGCAAAGTACGAAACTCGCTGACTCCAAATACGAAGTTATTATTGATTATGCCAAAGAAATAAAAAATAATTTTGATCAGCTTACCCATGATTTTTTTCTCACTCTCTTGCTCGTTTCGAGCGTGCTCCTCCTTTTGGTCGGATTCAAGGAAGCGTTGGTGGCTGGTCTCGCTATTCCTTTGGTGTTTTTTATTTCTTTTGGAGTGATGTTGATGGTGGGCATTTCGCTTAATTTTCTTTCACTATTTTCATTACTCTTGTCACTTGGTCTACTGGTCGACGATGCCATTGTCGTCGTGTCTGCTACCAAACAATATCTGATGACCGGCAAATTCACACCCGAAGAAGCCGTGCTCCTCGTACTAAACGACTTCAAGGTGGTGTTGACAACCACCACGCTCGCTACCATCTGGGCTTTTCTGCCGCTACTAATGTCCACCGGCATCATTGGTGAATTTATCAAATCAATTCCGATCACTGTTTCTGTTACCTTGTCGGCCTCACTACTTGTCGCTCTCATGGTCAATCATCCCCTCGCTGCCGTGCTTGAGCGCATTCGCCTTAGTCGTGTATTGTTTTATTTTTATCTTTTTCTAATATCTATCGCAATTATTGCTTTGTTTTTTAGCAATGGCTATCTAAAAATACTCACTCTTGTTCCTGCCCTGATGCTATTCTGGTTGCTACGCTGGTATATTCGCAAAGGCAAAAAAATTCTCATCAGCAACGAAAAGTTGGTCGAGGCGGAATGGCAAGACGATGAATTGATCAAACAAAAATTACTAAAACAAGGACATAGCAAAAAAACTGGTTTATGGAATCGCTTGATGCATGGCCTTATCAATTTTAATGCGATTTTACCAGTGTATGAAAAATATTTGCGGTATTTGCTTGCTAGCAAAAAACGGCGTTTACTATCCTTGATTATTGTTGCGATTCTTTTTGTCGCTGCCGTGATACTCCCAATTAGTGGCGTTGTGCCCAGCGAATTTTTTCCGCCTTCCGATGGTGAGCTTATTTTTGTCGATATCTCGGCTCCTACCGGCCTCCGCCTCGACAAGACCGATGTAATCGTAAGAGAAGTAGAAAACAAATTGCTCAATTATCCAGAAATAAAAAACTTTTCCACAATTGTCGGCGCCGCAAGCATGAATTCAGGAAGAACCAATTCGATTAGCAATTCCTCGCATCTCGCTTCTATCACGATAAATTTAAGTGATAAAAAAAGCCGAAAGACAAAATCTTACGAATTGGCAACAATTATTAGAGATGATATGAAGAGCATCAAAGAGGCAGAAGTTTTGGTCGCCGCTCCCGCTGGTGGCCCTCCTGCTGGTGCTGCTTTTGAAGCTAGAATTTCTGGTGAAGATTTGACAGTTTTGGAAAAAATAGCAAATGACCTCAAACCGATACTAGCATCGATCCCCGGAGTCGTAAACCCTGACATCTCGCTCAAAGAGTCTCCGGCCGAATATACTTTTACGCTTGACCCGGCCAAGCTCGAACTCTACAATTTGAACGCTGCCTATGTTGGCTCGATTCTACGCACTGCTATATCTGGCACCGAAGTAACAAAAATAATCAGAGATGGAAAAGAGATAAAAGTAATGGCTCGCTTAGATCCAAAAAAAATACCAAGTCTCGACAGCCTCGAAAATATCGAAATTCTCAATTTGCGCATGCAACCAGTATTTGTCAAAGATGTCGCAAAAATTGAACTAAAACCATCGGTTGATTCAATCACACGCATCGATCAAAAACGCGTTGTTCTGCTTTCTGCTACCACCGATGGCAAAACCAGATCAACTGATCTGCTAAGCGAATTCCAAAAACGTTTGGCGAGCGAGTACAAGCTCCCCGCCAATTATGAAATATTTTATGGTGGCGAAAACGAACAAAATAACGAATCAGTGCTGTCCATCATCCGTGCCATGGTGCTAGCCGGATTTTTGATTATCGCAACCATGATTATTCAATTCAATTCATTCAAAAAAGCAGCGATTGTACTTGTCACAATTCCCCTAGCCTTGATTGGCGTGTTTCTGGGTATGGCCTTCACGCAAGTTAGTCTGTCATTCCCTGGCCTTATTGGCATCCTCGCCCTCTTTGGTATTGTCGTAAAAAACGCCATCATCCTAATCGACAAAATAAATTTGAATATCAATAGTGGCATCGCATTTGATGATTCCATCATTGACGCCGGCAAATCTCGACTCGAAGCAATCTTCATCACCTCCATCTGCACAATTCTGGGTATCATCCCAGTCACCTTGTCCGATGAAATCTGGATGGCTCTCGGCACAGCGATCATCTTTGGCTTGATGCTTTCATCGTTCCTAACCTTGTTTATCGTGCCCGTACTCTATATGGTCTTAATCAAGAAAAATAATGTGCAAGCCAAGATTTAAGATAGAATAACTAAAAGAAATTTGCTGTGTCCGGAATAGAAATTCTTTGACCACAAAATAAAAACAGCCACTCCTTGAGTGGCTGTTTTTATTTTATATGAGAAAATCTTTAAAATCAGCGAACTGCAATTGCAAAAAAAAGATGTGACAATCGATTGCTTTGCGATAGTATTTTCATTAATAACTAGCATATACCTCAGTATTTTAGCAAAATCACTGGATTTTGTCGCTACGTAAGCGAACCCTTGACTTTTTGCACCAAATGTGATAACTTAAAGTATCACTGGAGCAGAAAATAAAAACAAAAATTGTTTACTTCACTTTAGGTGACACACGCATGTTAATAATATTTTTAGAATTATGCCGTACATTACACGAAAGGCGTAAGTTTTTTATGAAGTCTCGAGTAAATTTATTAGACAACAAGGTCGCAAATGATTTATCAATGGCACGAAAAAAAAATTCACGAGGCAATAAAAATATTTTTATAACACGCCTATTTTTTTTGTCTCTAACAATCGCTTTATTTGCTGTTGTTTGTTATTTTGCTTTTTTCCAGAAATCAACAATCATCTACCTGCTCGACAAGTACAAACTGATACCACGTCCGGAAACTTTTAGCGAACTGTATTTTTCCGACCATCTCTCTCTGCCCAAAACTATAAATCAGAATGAACCGATAAACTATTCCTTTGTTATTCATAATCTAGAAGCAAGTGACAAAAATTATCCCTACAAAATTTATTATATTTCAGGAGACGAATATAAATTACTAAATGAGGGGCAAGAGCTAGTCAAACAAAACGAAACCAAAACTATTGCCGGCTACTACACCCTGAATGACTCCCAAAAAAAGTACGCTATTTATGTGGAACTAACTGAACTCAACCAATCAATTCATTTTTATATTAATAATTAAGCTTATATAATCAAACACTATGAGCCAATTAGAAAAAATAACATTACTAGTCCCCTGCTACAATGAAGCTCTAAGTATCGGTGAGGTTATCAA
>JBBRXK010000085.1:0-5037 GCA_038248465.1 Patescibacteria group bacterium
CCTGTTGTAGCGAGTGCTTCCCCGTAGCACGCCTTAATTTCATATTTACCATTTGAAAAATTATTGCTCTCCCATTGATAATCATAGGTAGCTGATGTTAGACTCTTCTGTATTTCGAATTTCTGACTCTCTGCGCCCGAAAAATGCAAATATACCACACTCGTAGTCAAAGCTCCCGAAATATATACACTCAGCTTTTTGCTTCCAGAAATGGGGATGATGTCAGCATTGTTACTGTTATTGGCGCCTTCAATGCTTAGCACCGGGCTACTGGTCTGTGTTTGTTGTGCCTTGGAATTTTTTATAATTGAAAACAACAAAAACAAGGATGTGCAAATAATCGCCAAGCCAAGCGCAGATATAAAGTGTTTACTTTTTATTATTTTTTTCATGAAGCCGAGAACTAATATTCATCTATATTATAATACATTTTTGTTAATGTTTCAAAGTGTGCAACAAATAAAAAAATTCACAGCAATTTGCCAAATCCGAAATGATATTTTTATAACTAAAATAAAAAACGGCCCCTGTCTTTGGGATAGCAAAAAAAGACAAGGGCTGTTCTGTCAAAAAGAAAAGGAAAGTTTATTTCATGAAATTAGCAAAATCAAACTCACCTTTGAGGTTATTGTCATACTTTTTACTATAGAGAATCGAAATGGAAATCATAATAACGCCTACCACCATCAAGGCAATCACGCGCATGATAGCGTCCTCCAAACCGGACCAAATATCTAACAGTAATATTTTTAAAACAGCAAGAACCAAAATATACAAGCCCAAGGTTCTTGGTTTTATTCTATTATTTTGAATACCAAAACTTAGGAATAACAGCGAGACAAGGCCCCAGTAGATAGTAATTACAAACTCTATTTCTCCGAATAAATAATAGACATATTGCGTGCTGATAATAAAAATGTAAATTGCCATGACAACGCTTAGGGCGAAAACACCCAATTTTTTAAATCCTTCTCCCGTCTGTTGTATGCGCGGAATTTTATTAAATATGATAGCAGAAAACAAGAATAGAATACTCGAAATATATTGAAATATCTTGAGAAAGCCGAGGTCGGCATGATCAATTCGCTTGAATATTGATCCAATATTTGATACATGAAAAAGCAAAATTACAGAAAACAATCCTACATAAAAATATCTTAAGACATCGGATTTGGCCAAGCCAAAAATCATTGCGAGCAAAAACAGATAGATAGCGCTGGCCAAAATCGACATACCGTTCGCATTGTCGGGGACTATCCTATTTACAATCGACAATATCAGCAACACGCCGATAATAATCCCCAGATCCGAAAATATTTTCACTCCCTGTTCTTCGCAGTTTAGAAACTTGATGATAGCAGCAAAAGCAGCCAGAATAAAAAACATGGCGATCAACAAACTGTATTCGCGCGCATTTACCAAATCGACTAACAGCGTCATTTTTACTAGTCCCAAAGCCATGAATGCTAGACCAGCGAAATAAATTTTCTCAATTTTCTTTTGGGAATAAAAATAAAACAATACGGCGGATTCGAATATCAATATCGCGGAAATAATTTCCGAATGTTTTGAAAAAATATAAATGATGGCGAGAGCAAACAAGGACAAAGATATGCCAATAATCGGATATACCGCGTCACTAATTTCTACCTTCTCTTCCCCGGATTCAATCAACTTATTATGGCCATC
Source organism: Patescibacteria group bacterium (assembly GCA_038248465.1). Taxonomy (GTDB): domain Bacteria; phylum Patescibacteriota; class Patescibacteriia; order Patescibacteriales; family UBA12075; genus JBBRXK01. Next base: position 1,690 of record JBBRXK010000085.1, read on the forward strand.
GATCGCGAGATAATAGAAATACGAAACGAGAAAATAAACTATCGCAATTAGCATAAATGATAGACCCAAGCTCATCTTGGATTGTCCCAGCTCCCCTCCCCAAAAATAAAAAATTTCATACACACTAAAAACTGAACCGATTAGCACGCCCAGAACCAAATTGCTCAAAGCAGTAAACAATAAAGATTTTTTGATCAGGGGCCAGAGAATATTCGCCAGCACAAAAAGGACAGAACAAATCACACTCGCGGTCTTGAAGGGTCCACTCCGCTCGATTATGATTGGGAGTACAAAGGCACTCGCCAAGGTGCTGATTGTGTACAATTTTTCCAAATCTTTTCGCCCCGAAAAATAATATGCGGAAAAGAGAAATAAAAATACTGCCAGAGCAATACCATGGTTTTCATAAATCGAAAAGCTGTCATGCAATCTCAAGTTGTTAATATTCCAGATTAAAGACATTAGTACAGTAAAAGCACCCAACACCAAAAAATAGATATAGGCAAAAAACTGGCTTAATTTATTCGAAACTAGTGCAAAGACCAACAAATAATAAAATAAAGCACCCATCAATAAATAGACTAGTCCTCCCAGTACCAAGATATGCATTTGGAAAAACAACAAAATAATAGCCAGGGGCGCTAATAACAAATAATAGATGGGCACCAGCATCGAATTTAAAAAGAAGTACAAGCTCACAAGCGCCAACATAGACAAGACAATCGCAATACTAAGCGTAGTACCGATTGAATAAAATTTCCAAAAAGATGATTGGGCGCTAAGTATAAGAATTAACAGAAAAAGATAAGCACCGCCCAATACGCCGACAAGCAATTCATTAAATTTACTAAAGTAGGCATAATAGGCGCAGGTCAATGTCAAAATTAGCAATACGCTGAGTTTGAGTAACCACTGCCAATAGTTAATTGATGGCGCACTCAAAACCAAAATATTTCCGCCCACAAAGGCACCGAGTAAAAGCAACTTCGCTGTGGCCACATGATATTTTTTATAAAATATACTCAAGGATATAGCGCCCATCGAAACGACAAATGAATAAGCGAGCAGTGTGTAGACCGTTAAATTCATTTTTTCGTTAATCAAGAATGGATTCAGATACGCTCCCAAAATCGCGAAGACGAGAATCAGTTTGGATTTGTGCGCCATCGCCACGCTCACGGCAAATATCGTGTTAAGAATCAAAAGAAAAAATGTAACACTTTCGTTTAGTAGTAGTTGTTTTATATACATGCCGTCGCCAATCAGATAACGACCCGATAATATAACCAAATAATTGATGAGAACTGCTGTGCCCATAAGCACGCGTGATTCTCGATGCAGGTTTTTCTTTTCCAGAATAACACCAACTATAAACACTAAAAAACTAATAAGAAAACCGAGCATCAACTTGCCGATCGGTCCGATTTTGTTATAAACCAGTTGCATCAAAAACAATATGGATAAAAACAAAAGAATTGAACCAACTTTTGCCAAAGCGTTTTCCTTGAAAAATTCATGAAAAATTCCTGGTTTTGGCGGTGTCGCCATAGGTGCTGGCTCTTTCTCGCTCAATGTTTCGTTGGCTACGTAATTTTTATTTTTTTCGCTCGCCAAGATTTGCAAAACATCACTCATGACCTCCGTATCTTTCGCTACAGATTCCTTGTTTAATGCCATTACCACTTGTTCTGGCTCTAGTTTTTGCTTGCTTGGCACTGTTCTGTCCACTAGACTGGTTTCGTCAATCGCAATTTGTGGTACGGGAGAAGGAATTATTTGTGCACGGGGCGGATTGGCATCAAACTGACTTTCGATATAACTCTTCGAAAATAAAATTTTCTTGATAATTGGCGCGAGAAATACAACAAGCACAAAAGTTATTGAAATCTCATCATAAAAATCTCTTTGAAAAAATATAAACAAAAAAGTAAAGGCAAGGCCAATGCTCACCCCCCAAGCTAAGCGATTGATGATATTTGTCATATCTAAATATTACAGTTTTGCCCTCGTGGCAAAACAGTGGTCGGGAATGTTAAAGTCCCATGACCCTTAATTATTCAAATTTATTTGCTCTCATCTTTTTCGGCAATATTTTTTTCATTGTCACTAATTTTCTTTAGCATCATGGCAATAAATATACCAAAAATCAAAGTTATAAAGACAATAAATCCAATCATAAGTCCCTGGTTTGATTCGATAAACCGATTATCTTTTTTGTCACACTGGTCGCCCACGCCATCATGATCAACATCTTCTTGCCCTGGATTATACGGACAATTATCTTTGTACATCGCCACGCCGTCCCTGTCTGCGTCCGTACAAAGATCGCCCTGACCATCGTTGTCACTGTCTTTTTGATCAGCGTTTTGGACATCGGGACAATTGTCCAGATAGCTGATGATACCATCGCCATCAAAATCTTCGCACAAATCGCCGATTTTATTTGCATTTTTGTCGGCCTGATCTGTGTTTTGCAATGACAAACAGTTGTCGCAAACATCGCCGACATTGTCCTTGTCTTCATCACTTTGATCTGGATTGGAAACGCGTTTACAATTATCAAAAGAATCTAGCACCCCGTCCAGATCACGATCATTGGCAGTTTTGTTGGCCGCCTCTGCTTCACACTCGTCACCGATGCCGTTGTTGTTCTTATCAAATTGAGATGGGTTGTAGCTTATGCAATTGTCACACAGATTGCCAATGTCATCATTGTCTAGGTCTGCCTGGTTCTCATTTGGAATAGAAATACAATTGTCTAGACTATCAAAAACACCATCACCATCCTTGTCAAATTCACACGCATCGCCCACGCCGTTGACGTTTATATCCGCTTGTCCGGGATTAGACACGTAGACACAGTTGTCCTTCTCGCCTATGATGCCGTCCTGATCATCGTCACTACACAAATCTCCCCGACCATCGGCGTTGCTATCGGTTTGTTTGGGATTATAGATATCGCGACAATTGTCGTTTGAATCCGAAACCCCGTCTCCATCTTGATCACCTTCAAAAAAATCCTTGTTCTGTTTGTCTAGATCGCAAACATCACCGACTTGGTCCGCATCTAGATCCGATTGATCAGTGTTACTGATGTATGGACAATTATCATCATTGTTCCCGATAGCATCATGATCAAAATCTGGATTATAATCAGGGTTATTTGTCAGTTCAGCACGATAGGTTTTGGTGTTAATATCACTCGAAAATATTTTTTTGGCGGATTCGGATTTCAGCCAAAGCGTCAGCTTGTGAAGCTTGTCTATATCCTGACAACGATAATTTGCGAACACACTAATATCGTCAGCGCTAGGTGGTGCCATGATATATTTGTGTTCTTTTTTCTTC
>JBBRXK010000086.1:0-5000 GCA_038248465.1 Patescibacteria group bacterium
ATTTGCTTATACTGGCAATGGGGCGTTGTTTATCTGCTTCTCTTTCAAACAATTTTGACTGACTATTTGAATCATAGGCCAAGGCGCTCCCCCATGTCAAATCTATGTTTTTTACGCCTTCTTTTTTGATTGGCATCAGACTCGGCGGTTCTTGAATAATATTATTGTTCGGAAGCAAGTGATTTTCTGTGACTTCGTCATTTTGGATAGTAACACCTTCTTCGCTTACACCCAAAACCTTTCCGTTTTCCTCACCCACATTGTCTACTGGAGCAGTAGACAGCAGATCTCTTTCATGAGTAGAAAATATAATAATTGCACTAATAAAAACCAAAAAGAATGGAATTGAATTCTTGAATTTAAACATGGGGATGTTTTATTTAAATTTTTTCCACAAACTTCGGTCTAAATCGAAGGTGGAAATCCGCTAATGCGGTAATAATTTTAATTTTTATTTACCTCGCCTGTGTCTTCTTCTGAAATTATTTTTTCTTCATCAGTTCCCAACATTTTATCAATACTATTGTCTTCGCTCAATTTTGCAAATTCCGGAAGTTCTTTTACGTCATTTAAACCGAGGAATCGCAAAAAATCGAAACTCACACTATAAAAAGAATCATCGGTCTGCTTGTCTGACTTCAGCTCGATCAAGCCTCTAAGCAAAAGGTTGCGCAATATCAAGGAGCAATTTACACCCCTGATTCTATCCAAATCTATCTTGGAAATCGGACCACGATAAGCGATGATAGTCAAGGTCTCAAGACTTGGGCGTGATAACTCGCCACTCGTTTCGTCTTGCAAAAATTCCTGAATTAACTTGGCGTTGTCCGATGCTGATACCATTTGAAATTTGCTTGCGTTTTTGATCACCTGAATTCCGTTTTTGTTTTGCTGATACTGCTCAGCCAATTCTTCGCCTGCTTTTTTTATATCTTCTTCACTCACCTTAATTAAATCAGCCAACTGCTTTATGGACATTGGTTTGGCAGAAATAAATAGTAATGACTCTATCTTGGACTTTAATGGCATACTCCTTTTAATTAGGGTTTATCCGCCCAAGGCGGACCAGCCTCGGACTGGAGAATTAAGAATTCTTATCACCTACGTTTTAAAACAATATTCGTGCATTCGTGATTTATTCTTTGATTCGTAATGAATGAATCCAGATTTCGCCAAACAGATCTTCTTGCTCGAGTCGCACTTCTCTTTGTCGCATCAGTTCGAGCGTGGCCAAAAAACTGACGATAATATCTGTCTTATTGCTGGTGTTTTCTAGCAGCTGATTAAAACTAAACTTGATACGCTTCAATATCATTTCTTTGATAGTAAAAATCTTTTCTTCTATGCTGATTTTTTTTTCAAGTCTTTTTTCCGCCAATTTTTCTGCTGGCCTTAGTCTAGTGAGCAAATCCTTGAAAACCATGCACATGTCTTCCGTCTTGAGGGTTTTTGGCGGGGTAAATGAATTTGCATTGGCAATCATAGCTTTGCGATTGAATTCGCGCGGGAACATAAACTTTTTTTTATCGAGAATTTTTTCTATTCTCTTTGTTGCCTCGATAAATTCTTTGTACATCTTGAGTCTTTGCTCAAGTTCTTCCATTTCCGCCTCCTCCTCTGGATACAGATACGGCAAAAGCGCCTTCGATTTGATTAATAATAATTTGGCTGCTACGACCAAAAAATCGGCCATCTCTTCTGGCTGGATAACGTTGGCCCTGATATATTCTACATATTCATCCGCTATTTTAGCCAAACTAATCTGAGTAATATCCATTTCCTCTTTTTCAATGAGTTTTAACATTAAACCCAAGGGGCCCTCAAATTGCTCTAGTTTTATGTTCATTTATTGTTTAACATTAGAAAATATCGATGATTTTGTAGTGGTATTTTCCAATAATCCACATGCCTAAATTATACTATATTTTTGATTTTTTTACTAGCGCTGAGATAATGCGCGCGTGCTGTCAAGCAAGCATTCTCTGGTTGATTTTATCATATTGACTGCGAAACTAAATCAATGCTATACTTTTAATATGAAAAAAAATGAGCCGACAATCCAAGATATTTTAGAAGCTGTGAATAACGGCTTTAGCTTGATGGAGGAAAGAATTGATGAAAAATTCAAAAAAATGAAAAAGGAGCTTAAAAAAGACCTTGAAGAGACATTGGAGAAGAAGTTGGAAGAAAAGTTGGAAGAAAAGCTAGCGCCAATTCGTCAAGAAATATTCTCCATAAAACAGGACTTACTACGAATAGAAAATCGTCTCGACATGGTGATTAAGGCAAATAACGAAGATGGTTTTGCTATGAATAAAGAAATCGAAAAATTAAAAAGAAAAGTTCAAGAGCTAGAGTTAAAAGTCAAAATATTAGAAACAAGTAAAAGGTAGAGAAATTTCTCTACTTTTTTGATGGCGTGCTGGATGGCCATTCAATCTTAAGTTTTCCAATATATTTGCGATAAATCCAGAACTCAAAAACAAAAATAAAACATATTAGCAACCACAAAAAATAATTTGTCGCCAGCCCCAGATAAAATATTCCACTGATACTAAAGAGATGCAAAAATATTCTTACAACAAATAATTTGGGATTTTTTTGAATCGTGCTTTCTTTTTTTTGATAATAGTGACTTGCTAGTATGACAAAAATTATAACAATTATTATCAAAATACAAAATTGCACAAACACATTATCATTGAAGAAATTTATTTTTAGAATATAAAGCGGTAATGAAAAAAGTAAATAAAGTAAAAAGGCGACAAAGGGCTGGATAATAAAATATTTTTTGTTCTTTAACTTTTCGTAAGTGACAAAAAAGAAAAATGGTAAAAGCATCCAGCCGATGTAGTTGGCGGCTGGAACACTAAACAATCCCTCGTATGATTCAAAACCAATCCAGGTCCAGAGCCCGAGGCGAGTAGCGACTTGGTCAAGGACAATGTCGAGCGACAAAATATAGATAGGCGCAAGAAAAAGAAAAGTTTTGGAGTTAAACGTGCGACCAATAATTTGTTGGGTGCTATAAACAATCACGGACCAAAGCAGAATGATAAATAGCGGAGTTTTGTAGATGAACAAATTAAAATTTTGATTATAAAAATATCCACCCGCTTGGCCCGCGGACAAGATGACGCTAGCATTTTCAAAAAGAGTCGCGAAGATAATCGCCAAAAATAAGAGATGGGTTTGTTTGGTTTTTATCGCATCCAGCAAGTAAATTACAAAGATGATTAGAGAAAGAAGTGTGATTAATTGAAACATAAAAATATAAAATTACACTTATTCCAATTATAGCACACTCAAATATTTAATTAAAATTGCTAAAACAAAAAAATTCCCGATTTAGGTGGGAATTTTTTACTAATAAATTTCAAAAACAAAACTTACAAAAGGAAATTTAGTTTTTTTGTGGTGCTTTTTTGTAGCCAAGCTCTATCAAAAATTGGCTAATTTCTCTGTGGTGGTAATTTATCAATTTCGTCTGCATGCAAATATTCAAATTTATTTTTCGAAATCTGTAAATCAACAATTTGGGTATCACCCCATCTGAATATTTCGTCTCTCGTGGGTCGCTTGGCCATTTCTACTTCTTGTACATTGGGTTTTTCTGAATGTTTTTTGAGCATTTCTGAGTGTTTTTTGAGTGTTTCCGTGTGTTCATCTGATTGCTCTTGCACAGCCGAAAAACCGTCATTAATGACCTCTAAAAGTTCTGCGTTTCTCTCTTCAAAAACCTCAAGGATCTCTTTCTTGTTTTTTGTTAGTGCATTGACAATGAGATCGCCAATTGCCTGTAAATCTTTTTCCTCCAACATTTTTTTATTGTAAATATTTATAAAATCAATATAACATAGGTTTTTGACTTACGCAAACAGCGATTTTATAAAATTTTATGTTTTTTTTGTCTTATTTTTTATGGATCGAGTTTTCCAAATCAATGGATCTCAATACTACTTGGCACATCTGAATCCAATACTTGAAGTAGCAGTGATCGGCGAATTGGAAAGATCCAAATCATAGAGAGCGGTGGCACCGCGCACAAAACCACGTAGATTCAAAGTAGAATCCCCGGTTTTCACGCGACCAATGCCGTTGGCTGAACTGTAGTAATAAGGAGGGGCAATATCTAAACCGTTGTATGTATAAAGTGTTGAATATTCTTGCCATTCTACACTAATTGGCTGGATCATGTCGTCACGTGGAAGAGTTTTGTTGGTCCACTCAGCGACACCACCCGCCAAATCATAAACCAAGTTTCCATTCGATAGGCTAAATACAATCTGACTGCTTGTAGCTATAATGTCCGCACTACCTGTCGCAAAATCGGACTGAGCCACAGCCAATTGTAAATTATCAATTTCTCGGTTGCTGTCATTACTTATCACTCTGATTACGTTTTCGGCGATTGTTAACCATTCATTTTCGGAGAGAAGATGATAGCCGCCTCCTACTTGTTCGCAAGCCATCATTGCTTCTCCCTGCGTAATATTTGTTTTCTTGATCTTTTCCTTGTTGGCTCCACCCTCTACATAATATGCCTCATCTTGAGCTACGCAGAATCCTGGCATTGTGCCGTACTTGGATGAACCGGGCACCCAAACATATCCGTCTTCACAATATGACTTGAATGTGCCAGCAACGACTGTACCTTCTATACCTAGATCACCCATCGTCTCATCCACCGCTGTGTCGAGTGATGAGCCACAGGCGCCACCAGAACAAATCATGAGACGACCATCAACCATCATTTCGCCGACTATCGTCACTTTGCCGGTTTCCGCGATGTTTACAATCGATACGCCATCAGATTGGAAGTCGGCTACGTCGTTGTCGCCTAGTTGATTGACAACAAAAGCGGTTTTTTCAGTAGTGCCCGCGGTGACAATTTCTACTATCGCTACATCGCCTGTGCTTGTTGAGTTGGCGGGAGTATGTCCGGGAGATTCCGTTACAATTTCTCTCATTCGACTACTATCCGGTCATGAAGGATCAGC
>JBBRXK010000087.1:0-4996 GCA_038248465.1 Patescibacteria group bacterium
ATCGAATATCGCATGGAAAGAGTTAACCAATCACAAGTAAATGCCAAAATCGGCTACACATTTGCCTCTGGCCTCAGGGCTTTTTTACGACAAGATCCTGATATTATAATGGTTGGAGAAATACGCGATCAAGAAACCGCAGAAATTGCCATCAACGCCGCCATGACCGGACATTCGGTACTATCTACTATCCACACCAATGACGCTGCTACAACCATGCCCAGACTTGCCGAAATGGGCGTGCCGACTTTTTTGGTGGCATCAACCATGAATCTAATCATTGCCCAAAGACTTGTGCGAAAAATATGTCCAAATTGCATCCAGAGCTACAATCTAGACAAAGTTGAAATCAAAGAATTAGAAAAGCAACTCGATATCGAAAGCATTCTCTTAACACTCGAAAAAGAAAAAACAATCATCAGCGCCAAAAAAGGTTTATTCGGACTTTTGTTTTATCGAGGCAAGGGCTGTAAAAAATGCAACAACTCTGGCTACAAGGGGCGAATTGGAATTTACGAAATTCTTGAAAATACCGAAAAAATTTCCGGTTTAATTTTGAAAAATGCCAGTGCCAAAGAGATAAACAAAACTGCTCTGGAAGAAGGCATGTTAAGAATGGTAGAAGACGGATTTATAAAAGCTAAAAATGGCATCACAACCCTCGAAGAAGTTTTACGTGTTACCAAAGAATCATAATAAAACAATATTATATGACTGTAAATTTTTCACAAGAACAAATCAACGAAAAAAAAGATCAAGAGTCTCAGATCCCAATAAAAAAAACAGATGGGCAGTCGAGCATGGACAAAATAAATACTTGGCTTTTGCGTTTTACCAAAGTACCTCTCAAAGAAAGATTGTTTTTTGTACAAAATTTGGGCCTCATGCTCAAATCGGGCATATCGCTATCCATTGCACTGACCACCCTAGCCAAACAAACAAGCAACAAAAGATTTGAAAATGTTTTGAGCGAGGTTGGCAACAGTGTAGATTCGGGGAATAGTTTTGCCGAAAGCATGAAAAAGCATTCCAGTGTTTTTGGTGAGATGTTTATCAACATGGTAGAGGCAGGAGAAATATCTGGAAAACTCGAAGAGGTTTTGGCACAGCTTTATATACAAATGAAAAAGGAAAATGCCTTGATGTCAAAAGTAAAAGGCGCCCTGACTTATCCGGCAGTAATTATTTTTGCGATGTTTGGTATCGGCACTTTTATGATAGTTTTTATTATTCCAAAAATAACAGCTATGTTCGATGAAATGCAAGTTGAACTGCCCTTGCCAACCAAAATACTTATAAAAACCAGCCAATTGATCATAAATAATGGCATTGTGACCGTAATAATATTTGTTGCTTCGGTATTCGCTTTTATAAAAATATTACAAAACCCCAAAGGCAAATACATATTTCAATCAATTTTATTAAAAACACCGGTCATATCCCCGATCATCAAAAAAATCAATCTGGCCAGATTTGCCAGAAACATTAGCTCTCTCCTCAAAACTGACATTATGATTATCAAAGCTTTTCAAATAACCGCATCAGTCCTTGGCAATCTCCACTACCGCAATGCTCTCTTGGTCATGGCCAACAAAATCAAAAAAGGAGGAAAGCTTAGCGAAGTTATCAATGAATATCCGCAGTTATTCACGCCCGTAGTGACACAAATGATTGCTGTTGGTGAAGAAACCGGTGAACTTGATAATATTTTGATTGAACTCGCTAGCTTTTACGAAGAAGAGGTGGATCTAATCATGGAAAATTTGCCTGCTATTATTGAACCAATACTTATTCTCATGCTGGGTCTTGGTGTGGGGGGTGTAGCAGTTGCCATCATTATGCCTATGTACTCAATCACGGATGCAATCTAATTATTTCATACTTATTAATGTCTAAAACTTTTTTTTCAAAAATATTTAGTCATCAACGTGGTTTTACTTTGATTGAAGTCATGGTCTCTTTATCGATTCTCTTGTTACTTTTTGCTGGCGTTTATGGCTTGCTTATGTTCACTTTGCGCATCAATGCGGACAACGAATCATACGTAAAAGCTGTGAATATCGGCAATCAAAAAATCGAGTATATCCGCAACCTACCTTATGACGACGTGGGAACAATAGCTGGAAGTCCTTCTGGTGTAATTCCCGAATATGACACTATTGAAAATTTCGAGGTGCACACCACAACTATGTTTTATGATGATCCATACGATGGGACGCTGGCCTCAGGCACTGATTCAATTTTTGTTGATTACAAGATTGTCACTGTAGACGTAACTTGGCTTGGACGTTTTGCAACAAAGAAAGTAAGTTTGTTTTCAAAAGTAATACCAAATACCGAAGAAACATTGAGTGGTTACGGCTTGTTAAAACTTTTGATAGTTGATTCAGCAGGCGCTGCAGTCAGTGGCGCTAGCATTCATATTGAAAACGCACTCCCCTTACTCAATGCCACTTATATAAGTGACGATAATGGCGAATTGAGTCTGCCCTTACTGCCCGATTTTGAGGGCTATGCGGTTACTGTTTCAAAAATAAACTATTCAATTGCGCAATCGCACACTCGTGACGCAATCAATCCAAACCCCACAAAGCCTCATTTGTCGGTTTTTGACAGCACAAAAACAGAGGAAAGTTTTTCTATCGACAAGCTTGGTGTTTTTACACTACGCACAGTTTCCAATAATCTCCCAGACAATTTTCGTGTTAATACTATTACAGCATCATCTAGCGATGAGATACCATCTGTCGGTCTTGATAGTAGCGACAATATGTATTTTGCCTGGCAATCGATTTCCGCGACCACTTCAAAAATACTACTGCAAAAATATAACACGGCTATGGATAAGCAATGGACAAATGACAAAATAATTTCAACGACTAAATTTCAAAAAAATCCTGATATTGCAGTGAACAGTGCTGGCGATTCTTTTACGGTGTGGCAAGACAATTCGTCTGTGCTGAAGTCTATCACCAAAATTAACTCCTATCTAGCGCTTAATCCTGATTTTTCAAATTACCGAATTATAGAATATCCAAGCGATTATTTGGTCTCAGGCCTGGCAATCTTATCTCCCGATTATTCGCCCTGGAATAATCCATTTCTTTTTTTCAAACTTGATTATTTTAATAATATAAATCAAATTGCCAATAATTTAAAAACAAAAAACGCCAATGCTCTTGGCACGGCTACAATAATTCAAAAAATTATCGGCACTCCAGTCAATGGCTCAGCAACGATGAGCGCTACATTCAATACAACACCTCTAAGCGGAAACCTGCTAATTGCTATCGCCATGAACAATGCCTCAGGGCAAACTTTTAATTCTCCTACCAACTCTAGTGGTGCTTTTTCGTTGGCATCGTATAGCAATACCGCCAACTTCCCTGATGTCGGTATTTGGTATCGAGTCGCTGGAAGCTCGGGACCAAAACAAGTAAGTATCACTTCATCGGGAAATATAAATGGTGGCGTATTAATGATACTTGAGGTGAGCGGACTTGACGATGTTTCCCCTCTCGATGTCGTTTCAGCCAACGCACAAATTTCGCCCACCGGTACGGTTGCCAATACTGGCTCGACTGCTCTTAGTAAAGTATCTGGATTTGCCATCGCTGCCAGTGGCTTTGCTGACAATGACTTCAATACACCAACAAATTCAAACTGGACCTCGGGCTCTAGTGACACCTGGAAGCATGAGTTGTGGACCGATTGGTCAAGTGGACAAGATGGCTCGCTCGCTGCTGCATCACTAAATATTTCACAAATCCATACTCAACAAGCCACTCTCAGCTTGATATCTGGCGGTAGTGAAGAAAGAAATAGTGTTTTAGCTGTATTCAATTTAAAACCAGCTGATAACGCAACTGTTACTAGTTTTGGCAATCAGAACGCACAAGTCAATTCTCCTATTTCAAATTATTATCTCGGTGGTGGCTTCAAAATAGTCGAAAACAATATAAATAGAAATATAAATTCAATTACCTTGAACGAAAATGGCACGGTCAACGCCCAAAACGTCCTATCAAATGTTCGACTTTTTTATGATCTAGACACAAGTGCCCCCTATGATTGTGCTAGTGAAAATCTTAATATTGCCACTGACCTAAAATTTGGCACTTCAACGAATTTTGATGCTACCGATGGCAAGGGTACGCTAGTGCATACGGGCGGTTTACAAATAAGTAGCACAAAAACACTTTGCCTTTATCCCGTTTTGGATATAAACAGTTTGGCGGGCAAAGATCAAACTATCGATATCAAAATAAACAATCCAAGTACAGATGTCGTTGCCAGTACTGGCGCAATCATCCCCGCTACCGTGCTCGAAATAGATGATTCTACTTCTATAAAAAAACCAGCGGAAATTAAACAGGCTTCATATCGTTTCAGAAATGATGACGGTGATGAAATCACATCTACATGGAATGATTCCGAGAACACCTCAATCATATTAGCAAACAACAAAAGCATTAGACTTCGCTTCGGTTTGTTCAATTCTAACAACTTGAGTGCAAGCACCTATCAATATAAACTAGAATATGGTGAAAAAATTACCAACTGTTCGTCAATCGCTACATGGAATACGGTTCCTAGCAACGCCACAATGCACTGGCAAATGTTTGATAGCGCCAATATTATCGATAACGCTATTACCAGCAATGTAGCAGCAGGCATTAGTGATCTAAATTCAAATTTCATAAACGGCGCAACCAAAGACACAAGCAACTTGACCAATGGCATAAGTTTAACTGAAAATGATTTTACCGAGATTGAATATTCGATCAAGGCCACAAGCAATGCCTTGGATACTGATTATTGTTTTCGTCTTAGCAACAATGGTGATGTTTCGAATTTTATATATGATAATTATCCAGAAACCTCCATTATAGGAGATGAAAATATTTATATAATCGGCCATAATTCAGCTGGCGCAGAAAACTGGTCAGTTCATAAAGTTAATTCTGATACAAGTGATTTTGATCAAACAAATCCC
>JBBRXK010000088.1:0-4991 GCA_038248465.1 Patescibacteria group bacterium
AAGCATCTTTTTGTTGCTTACTAGTGTTTTGTTTCTTGGGGCAAGATTTTATTTTACACACCTAGAGGTAGCACCTATTTCTGGAGGTGAATACAAAGAGGCATTGATTGGAACACCACAAACCGTAAATCCGCTCTATGCAGGCAGAAATGACGTTGATGATGACTTGATTCAATTAATATTTTCATCACTTTTCAAAAGGGGAACAAATGGCGAATTGAAAAAAGACTTGGTTGAAGATTTTTTTGTCAGCGAAGACAGTAAAACTTATGACATTTCCATACGCAAGGATGCGCTGTGGCACAACGGCAGTCAATTGACAGCAAGTGATGTTGCCTTTACTTTCAATGCAATCACAGACCCATTGTACAAATCACCACTTCGTCAAAGCTTTGGTGGCGTAAAAATAGAAATGATTGATGACTATAATATTCGCTTTAGTCTTGCAAGCCCTTATGCCGCTTTTCTTGATTTACTTACCTTTGGCATATTGCCAGCGGAGTTGTGGTCGCAAGTGCAGATTGAAACGGCGACTATCGCATCACTCAATCTAAAACCGATTGGGAGTGGACCTTTCAAATTTGACACTTTGGTCAGAGATGATTCTGGACTTATCAAAAATTACAAATTGATAAGCAACCAAAGCTATTACGAAAAACTACCGTATCTCAACTTAAACTTTGTTTTGTTTTCAAATTTTGACGAAGCTATCAATGCCGTGAACAACAATACAGTTGATGGCATAAGCTATTTGCCAGCGGAAATGAAAGACAGTATTACAGTTGGCAAGTCGCTACAGTTTTACAAAATATTTTTTCCGCAAATCACTTTGATATTTTTAAATCAACAATCAAATCCGGCGCTTGCGGACAAATCGGTACGACAGGCCTTGGCCTATGCGATTGATAAAAGAGCGATAGTCAATGATGTTTTGGCTCGTGACGCCTACATTGTCGATAGTCCGATTTTGGCCAACAATTTTGCCTATAATCCCGACATCAAAAAATATATTTACGATAAAGACAAAGCGAAAGAGTTGCTTGAAAAGGTTGACTGGAAATTGGGAGAGGTGACCGTGGAAATGGTGGAGAAGGCAAAAACGGATATTCAATCAAAGGATGAAAAAATAAAAAAGAATGCTGAGATGATATTAACAGTTGGAGCTGGATCTTGGCGCAAAAAAAATGATCAATACTTTATTTTGAAATTGAGTACAGTTGAAAGAAAAGAAAATGGCGAAATAATAGAAGCGGTCAAAAAATATTGGGAAGACTTGGGTATAAAAGTCTATAACGAAGTTATAGCAGGAACAAAAATTCAGAGCGAAGTAATACGCCCACGGAATTATGAAGCATTGTTTTATGCGCAGGTGCTAGGATCAGACCCAGACCCATACGCGTTTTGGCATTCGTCGCAAGCAGAGAAGGGTTTCAATATCGCCAACTACACAAATAAGGCCGCCGATCAACTACTAGAAGACGCCAGATTGACTGCAGAGACAAGCGTCAGACAAGAAAAGTACAAAAAATTTCAAGATATAATTGCGGAAGACGCGCCGGTGATATTTATGTACTCACCGCACTATACTTATGTTCAAAATAACAGCATCAAAGGGTTTGATGTTAAAAATATTTTAACACCCAAGGATCGTTTTGCAAACGTGACCGATTGGTATCAGAAAACCGGCAAGATTCTGCATTGGCGAAAGGATAATTAATGGTCAAGGAATTGTAGTATTCCCGACCGCAGTTTTGCTCTTTGGGCATAACCTGTTATTCTTTTCCCACTCTCAAAATTATCGCAACACCAAGGTTCACTGGCTAGCCTTGATATTTTTGAATAAATAAAAAATTAAAGACATTTTTGGCTAGCGAGGATAAGAAAATTTTAATACTAAATATAACATGTGCTATTGGCACAAAAAATCTTGAGATATTTTTTCAAGAAAACTAAATAAAAAAGATTTTTTAATAAAAGAAAATTAATTAAATTATATAAAAAGCTATTGAGGTGCTTATGTTGAGAAAAGAAATTTTCTGAATACTAAGGCCCAAAAAAACCTCTTGTATAAAACTTTTATTACGCAACTCTTAAAAAAACAAATTATGATCTCAACTTACAAACCAAAAAAGAGAATCACGCCAGAGAGCGAAGATTCTCAAGAAAAAACTAGTAGCGTAGCAGTAAACAACGAAGCGAGCGCCACAAACATGGTTGGTCAAACCAACCGTATGAATCACACCAGTAATACATCGGCCAAAACCCGAAGAACGCCCTACAAGGATTTTAGAAATAAAAAACAAGAAGCACCCCAGAAACAAGTCTTTCAAAAAGATGGGCTAAGGGTTATAGTTTTGGGCGGTCTTGAAGAAGTAGGACGCAACATGACCTTGATCGAATATGATGACGATATCATGATTATCGATATGGGACTACAGTTTCCCGAGGAAGACATGCCCGGAATCGATTACATAATTCCCAACATTGCTTATCTGGAGGAGCGTGTGCAAAATGTCAAAGGCGTAGTGATTACCCATGGCCACATGGATCACATTGGTGGTATTCCCCATATCATGGGGAAAATCGGCAACCCACCTATCTACACTGGAAAACTTACAGCCGGGCTAGTGCGCAAGCGCTGTGAAGAATTCACTTCTTGCCCGCCGCTAAATATCTCGGAAATTAATAGTCAGTCGGTAGTTAGAATCGGAAAATCTTTTCGGATAGAGTTTTTGCGTGTTAACCATTCTATTCCCGATTCATTCGCTGTAATTGTTCATACTCCTGTGGGAACTATTATTCATACTGGTGATTTCAAGATAGATTATTCGCCGGTCAATGACAAGCCCGCAGATCTAAATCGCATTGCCTTGCTTGGTGACAAGGGTATCATGCTCATGATGTCAGATTCAACAGACGCGACTCATCCAGGGTATCAAGTGTCCGAGTCAACCATCGGTGATGAAATGGACAAGATTCTCGAAAGCATTACAGGCAGAATCATCATCGGCACTTTTGCTTCCCAGCTTAGCCGTTTGCAAAAACTTTTTGATCTAGCCGCCAAGCACAAAAGAAGAGTAAATTTGCAAGGACGAAGCATGAACACCAACGTGGAGATTGCACATCAGATTGGCTACCTTTCCTTCAATCCCAAAATACTCGTAGAAGATAACGAACTCAATCGCTTGCCTGACGACAAAGTCATGATACTTGGCACTGGTGCGCAAGGTGAGAGCAACGCCTTTTTGGTGCGTGTAATCACCGGTGACCACAGATCTGTGAGTATCAAACGAGGCGACACGGTTATTTTTTCTTCATCGGTTATTCCTGGCAACGAAAGAAGCATCGCCAATCTAAAAGACCAAATCGTGCGACAAGGCGCACATATTATCCATTATCAAATGATGGATGTGCACGCTGGCGGACACGCCAAGCAAGAGGACCTGAAACTCATGATGCGTTTACTCAAGCCAACATATTTCATTCCGATTGAAGGCAGTCACTATATGTTGCGTGCGCATGCCGATTTAGCTGAACAAGTTGGTATACCGAAAGAAAATATTTTTATTCCCGACAATGGACAAGTTGTGTCGATTCAAAAAAATGGTAGCGACGCAGTAGCGAAACTAACTCAAGAAAAAATTCCATCTGACTACGTGATGGTGGATGGACTAGGCGTTGGTGATGT
Source organism: Patescibacteria group bacterium (assembly GCA_038248465.1). Classification (GTDB taxonomy): domain Bacteria; phylum Patescibacteriota; class Patescibacteriia; order Patescibacteriales; family UBA12075; genus JBBRXK01. Next base: position 3,689 of record JBBRXK010000088.1, read on the forward strand.
TTCGAATATCGTGCTTCGTGATCGTCGTGTGATGGCCGAAGATGGCATGATTGTGATCATCGCGACGGTAGACTCCAAAACATCAACGACCATCGGTAATCCCGACATTATATCACGTGGTTTTGTCTATATGAAAGAAAACAGAAAGCTAATCGAGCAAACGCGAATGAAAGTAAAGAAAATAGTAAATGATCACGAAAAAGAAACTACTGCTGATGATGATTATATCAAAAATAAAATCCGTAACGAGATTGGCAAATTTTTGTTCAGTCAAACCAAGCGCAGACCGATGGTGTTGCCGGTGGTAATCAAGGTGTAGTTTGTGAAGTGAAAAATGTAATAATAAAAAGAAAGCGCGAAGGCGCTTTCTTTTTTTTGTCTCGAACGAAGCCGAGAAATATATAATGCGTTGCGAATTAACAAAACGTATTTTTAATCATCCACGTATTATAGATTTTTTCCTCTGGTTGAAATCACAAAAAACTTGCTCACAAGACAATGGCTTTGATTTAACAACTTATTCCGAAAATTCTTCTTTAACTACATCGTAAAGATCCATCAACTGACTCTCGATAAATTCTTCGTTGTCATCATCAGTCAATTTGCCCTTTTCCTTGAAGTAATAAATTGTCTCGCTGACAAATTCTCGATAAGCATCGAGGTCATAAGCACCTTGCTCAGACATTTTCTTTTTTACTAAATTCAAAATTTCTTCGATTATTTCCATATGATTTTTTGTTATAGTATTATTATAGTATGGGGGTTGGATTTGTCAATATTTGACCTATAATTATTTGCAAATTGAAACACGATGAATTAATGTTTTGTATAGATATATCGCCTTGAATAAGGATAGTAAAAGTGCCAATCATTTATGGTATTAAATAATAAAAAATTTCAAATATTATGGATTGACTAATGCCTTGTAAAATGTTAATATATTCTGGTAAATAATCACAAAGATAGCATTTTAAATTCATTATAAAAACCGTATTAGAAATTATAAATACAAAACAAAATATAATAATCAGGGCGAGCAGAAATACAAGAAGATGATTGGACTTGGTGCTAGTTTTTTACTTTATTTTTTGAAACTGGTCTCGATAATAAAGAATTTTTTGGGCTATTTTTTTGTTTTTGTATTTCAAAAAATCGGCAGAAAAATTCTGCGTTTTGTTTTTTATAAATTTTTGGTAAAAATATATGCCTCGTACTTACGCCTAGCTAAAAAATTTGGCCTTGAGGGAGTGCAAAAAAAATTTGCCGCTACCTTAAACCAAAAATTGGTTCATTTTCTAGTTGT
>JBBRXK010000089.1:0-4923 GCA_038248465.1 Patescibacteria group bacterium
CGAAGCGTAAGCAGTGTTCGCCGTGTTTGAATATTTACAAGTGGCGTTTTCATTGGTTGTCAGTGACATAGTTACTTGAGTTGTGCCCGATGGTTGGGCTCCCGAGGGAAGTCCAGCCGATAGAACCGGTGCCGTGGTATCGGTCGCCGTTACAAGTTTGCTAACTTGAGCAGAAAAACAACTTTCGTTATTTGAGGTATCAATTGCAGTAACAGAAAAATAATAAGTAGCCCCATTATTTAAGTTATTAAAGGTATAGGTGGTGACTTTTCCAACATTGAGGGAACTGGCGTAACCACCCACAGGACAAGACCCAGTCCTAGCCGTCGTGCCATAATATATTTTATAACTAGCTAGGTCAGGCTCCGTATTGGCGTTCCAAGTAAGTGTCGCACTCCCAGCTAAAGCATTGCTTGTAAAAGCAAATGATATTGCCAGAAATGCAAAAAGCAATAAAATTCTTGTTTTTAACATTTTTTTAAATTAAGTTTGTAATATTTTAAATAATTTAGTTTTCTAAGTTCCTATGTTTATATTATAGCATAAAATTTATTTTGCTGAATAATTGTTTGACTTATTGCCTGACAAACAGTTTTGAAAACAAAATATATTTTTTATTTAAAAATATCTTTTATCCCAATTTTTTTAGAAACTTCTGCGGATAAACCACTTTCCATGCCGGCTTTGTTATAGGCGGTGGTGGAAAAATAGTAAGTTTTGAATAGGCTAAGTTTTTGGAATTTGTAGCTATGTGCCATTTTTGAATCTACTTTTTCTGTATAAGCACTGTCCTCGGGTTTATTCCCTTTTCTGGGACTTGTGCCATAATAAATACGGTAACCAGCTAGATTTGATTCTTTGTTTTCATTCCAAGTGATTGTGGCTTTGCCAGTTATGACATTTGTTTTGATTAAAATGAATAAAACAAAAATTATAAAAAAAGCACTTGCCACAAATCCGACAAGTACCTTTCCCAACATTTTTTTATTGAAATGAATAATCATAGTTTTAGAATATTTATAAGTCTAGTGTTCAAATAATGAATACCAACACATTATATATTTAGTATATCGACTTTGCAAAAATCTGTAAACTGAAAAATAAGTAATCGCTCATCATCTCTTAGTTAACTTAAACCGTTATTTACTGAATATTCAGTTATGCGAGTTATGTCTTGTTAATAAATTGACAAACCGCTAGGACAACTTGGTGCAGTCGTGTCCCCTCCTCCACTTGAACCAAAAGTTATTAACGTCCCGGTTCCCCATGCTCCAGCAGAATCAGAGACTATTATGTATGCGCTAGATGAATCGGCAAATGACCCCTGATTAACAGTAACCTGTATAGCAGTAGAGTTCCAGGTTGTATGCGGTATCTGTGGTTCGCAGTGCGTTGCATTGGCCTTTACAGAATTGTTGCAGATCTCTACACGGGCCCTGGTATTGTCAACGTAGACTTCGCCCCAGTCAATTGTAGGCTGTTGCGCTGTTGGGGTGTTTGATCCATCGAAGCCAATACAACCTATCCCTGTTATATTTTTCGATAGACTGCTTGAAATTGGTTGTGGTTGGGTGCCCCAAGCTGTATTATCCACACTTAAATAGACTTTTGGATGCGGAGTGGTATTATTATCAATAACAGATTCCATCCTTTGCCAACCAGTTTTACCACATGTATCAATCCATTCCCCTCCTACATCACCCACGTCAACACCGAAAAGAATTGTCTGAGAGGGTGCCCATATAAAGGTTTGCACGTTAGAGCCCCACCCTCCATCATCAGTAAATCGAGTATACTTATTTGAATAACTGGGGGTACACGCAGTTTTATCGAGCCACATCCACCATGATGCATACAATAAGGTGGTACCGGGATAATTATTACCTCCCAGTCCTGCCTTGCCCTCACCATTTGAGGTTCCCGTGTTGGTATAGTGCGCTGTCCACTTTCCACGGGGATTAGTGGTTTTAAAATGAACAGGTACCTCCAATGAAGCCTCCGCCCAAGGATTAGTTCCGCCGAGCGGGACTATTCCTCCATTGGTTATTCCGGAATATTTTCCATCAACAGAGTCCCATAGCAGAGGGGCAACCGGAGATTTAGTTCCGAAACCCGTCCCTGACAATGAAATTGACTGCCCGTGAGCTACTGCCCCTGATACCGTAGGGGCGGATGGCGCTGCCAAAACAAAACTGGGTAGAAAAAGAAAAGTTATAATTGTCGAGATTATTTTTTTCATTTTATTTAAAAAAAATATTTAATTTTTATGTTTTATGTTTTATTTTCCAAGAGCCATTTCCACAGTGGCCTGATAGCGATTTTTTTACCATCAATTATTTCTATGCCTTCTTCGTGTTCGGTTATAAGCAGTAGGTCATTGCATCGAAGTTCCTTGCTTGCTTTGAGGAGAGACCTTGTCTCTCGTTGTTTCGTTTCAATATTTACTAATTCTTGGGCGACCTGGATAAGCTGTGTTATTTTCTTTCCATTTTTAACAACAAAGTCGACTTCGGTGCCGGTATAATCCTGCCAATAATAAATCTCCATTTTCCCACTATCATAGTCGGCTCTGCGCTTAAGATCAAGAAAAACGGCATTTTCCATAATCTTGCCTGAATTTTCAGAAAATTGAAATGCTACCGAGTTTATCAATCCAGTATCAACTCCATAAACTTTTTTAGAGGTAATAAATTGCTGTTTAAGCTTATAGGAAAATTTTTCAATAATAAAAATCAGAAAACTGCTTCGCAGATAATCGGCATAATTTCTAACCGTGTGGACATTCTTGATATCAAACGCCTTGCCCAATCTTGCGTAGCTTATCTCACCGGAAAAATTTGAAATCAGATAGTTTGAAAACTGGCGCAGAGCATTTTTATTGCGCACGCCGTAGTGGAGCAAGATGTCCTTTGTGATTACATCATCATAAATTTTATTAACCATCGCTGATCCAAATATATATGCTTCCGGAAATCCTCCGACTTTCAGATATTCTTGCAGATATTTTTTTATTTGAGATATTTTTTTTGTCGAATAAAGGTCTTCTTTTTTAAAATCTACTTTTTTCACTTTTAAAAATTCACGGAATGAAAATGGATACAGCGTCACCTCCAGATATCTGCCTGTAAGATGCGTTGCCAAATCGCCTGATAACAAATTGGCATTACTTCCGGTTACGACAATTTTTTTGGTTTTCCGAAGACGATTGATGAACAGTTCCCATTTGGGAACATTTTGGATTTCATCGAACACGAAACATTTGAGATCCTGTCCATAGAGATCATAAAAAGCTTCCAACATCAAATTGAAATCCTTAGTCGAAAATCCGGCAAGACGCTCATCGTCAAAATTGAGATATCCAAATGTCTCAGCGCCAAAAAGAACAGCTGCCAACGTAGATTTACCGCACCGGCGTGGACCGGTAATCACCAGCGCATTGGGATGCACTAAAAATTTACGAAGCTTGACTGTGTCGACTTCTCTTTCGATTATATTCTCTGTCGCAAAAAATTCTTCCAATTGTTCTTTTTGATCGACAATAATTCTTTTTATATCTTCAATTTCCATATTATTTGCATTGTCATAATATTAATTAAAACCTGTCATTACTATTGACACGTTTTAATGATGCCTTTTTTCACATTTTTGTCAATTAGCTCTCAACGATGATCTTCTACTTTAAAAAACACTCAGTCCACTCGGACTTGCTGGTGCAGTAGTGTCGCCACCTCCACTTGAGCCAAGCGTAATTGGAAAACCAGTGGCGTTGGCTACGCCAGTGGAATCTACGACATAAAGATATTGGGATGAGCCATCAGCAAACGAACCTTGGTTTATTTTTATTGAAGCTGATGAAGCGCCCCATGCGCTGGCGGGTTGAACCTCAAAATGAGTGCAGGCTGTGTACGTTGATGCATTCCCAATTACAACGTGAGTCCAAGTGTTATCTATATAGATATCGTCGAGCCACGAAGTTTGTGTTGGGGGAGATTCACCTCCCGCATCCATGCCAACCTTCCAGACTTCATCTATAATTAGACTATTACACCCCGAATAGCGTGTTGATCCATGAGATACACCATCCACATACACAGCCCAGGTTTTTGCCGCAGTATCAAAATATATTTCGTGAAAATGCCAAATATTGGCCGGGACTTGTGTGCTTTGCCACAATACAGAACTACCTCCAGATATTATGCAATCACCATAATCATAAAGATAGCTTCCTTGGTTTGCCCAAGTAAAAGTCCTGTTCTCCAAATTGGTGCTATCGGATAAGCGTAAAAACTTTCCGCCAGTATCGAACAAATTATCCCTAAACCACCATGCGACATAAAGTTTTGAAGATCGTCCAGGAGCAACAAACCCATCTACAAAATTATAGGTCGAATTAACCGTGTGATAATTTGCAGATGATCTAATGCTCCTCTGTTCTCCTGAACTTGTATTGTACGTTGACTCACTGTCGCCAGTCCAAGGCGCAGTAGCTGTAGGAATAGCTTGTCCATTCGATAAGCCTGCCCAGGTACCCTCTACTTTATCGAAAAGGGCGGGTGCGGCAGTACTTTTTGTACCAAAACCACTTCCGGAAATTGTCACGTCTGAGCCATGCGTCAGTGTGCCGGATACGCCGGAAACACTCGGCGCTGCCAAAACAAAACTTGGTAGAAAAAGAATAGTTAGAATTGTGGAGATTATTTTTTTCATTTTTTAATAGTTATTATAATGTCCCCCTTTATCAAGACAGTAAAAGAGGTTGCATTTGTTAGATTTTTTAAAAATTATTTTCCTAAATATATTTGAGCCGTGGTCTTGTAATCCAGTGACTGATGTTTTCTTCTTTTGTTGCAAAACTCAATGTATTTTTTGATACCCTGATAAGCATCTATGAAATCAGTATAGTCATTCAGATAAATATTTTCA
>JBBRXK010000090.1:0-4874 GCA_038248465.1 Patescibacteria group bacterium
AGGGCTACAGTGACCGCAGACATCCAGACGATATCAAATTTGAAGATTCGATTGACAAGGATTTGGAGAGGAGAGATTTTACTATCAATGCGCTAGCGCTCGACCAGGTAAATGGCGAAGACAATATTATCGATTTATTTGGTGGGAGAAAAGATATTGAGAAAAAAATAATTCGTGCTGTAGGCGAACCGCAAGACAGATTCAAGGAAGATGCTTTGCGGATGATTCGGGCAATACGTTTTTCATCTGAGCTTGGCTTTGAAATAGAACCAAAGACCGAACGGGCGATATTGAAGCTAGCCGGTAGCATCAAATTCGTTTCCAATGAGCGAATCAGAGATGAACTAATAAAAATTCTTTCTTCAGACAGGCCCTACGAAGGAATATTTTATATCAATAAATTAAAAATGTTGCAATATATTATTCCCGAACTCATGCTCGGTGATGGCATTAAGCAAAATCATCACCATATTTATGCTGTGCTCAAGCACAACCTTCTATCACTCAAATTTTGTCCCAATAAAGATTGGCGAGTAAGGTTGGCAGCTCTACTTCATGATGTTGGTAAGCCAGCCTCTCTCAAAACAATCAATAATCAGTCAACATTTTATAATCATGAATATATTGGTGAGAAACTAGTCAAAAAAATAATGACCCGACTCAAATTTGCAAACGTTGATATTGAAAAAGTTTCAGTTCTGGTGCGTAATCACATGTTTTATTATAACGCCGACGAAGTGACAGCCGCTTCGGTGCGTAGGCTTATCAAAAAAGTTGGCAAAGAAAACTTGAAAGACTTGATGGATGTGCGGATTGCGGATAGACTAGGGTCAGCCACTCCCAAAGGCAAGCCATATAAATTGCGACATCTTGAGTATATGTTTGAGCGCGTGCAAAATGATCCAGTGTCAGTAAAAATGTTGGCAATCAATGGTGATTACATGATCAAAGAGATGGGGTTTGCACCCGGACCAAAGATGGGCGCGATTCTTGATTGTCTGCTTGGTGAAGTTATTGAAGAGACGGAACGTAATACAATAGAGTATCTCGAGAAACGGGTGCGCGAATTAGAAAAAGAGAATATTGAAGAGTTACGCAAGCGGGCGAAAGATGCGATCGATGAAAAAAGACAAGAAGATGACAAGGTGATGAAAAAAGGTTATTATGTTTAAGTTGAAATAATTATGACACAAGATCAATCTGAGCATAAATTTCCGTATATCGTAAATGTTTGTTACATATTCAATGATAAGAATGAAGTTTTGCTACAAAAGAAGGCGAGGGGATTTGGGCAAGGAAACTGGAATGCGCCCGGTGGCAAAATCGAAACAAATGAAACACCGGAATTGTCATGCAAGCGAGAGATTTTTGAAGAAACAGGAATTACATTGAATTCGATTGAAAAACGTGGTGAAATAGAGTTTGTCTTTTTGGGAAATGAAGAAATTAATAATTATTGTCATGTATTTTGTGCTAGTGATTATTCCGGTGAAGCTATCGATGGTGGTGAGGGTGAATTGAAATGGTTCAAGATCGACGCGATTCCTTATGACTTGATGTGGGATGATGATAGATATTGGGTACCGGATATTATGGCTGGCGGAAATGTGCGTAAAAGATTTTATTTTGATTCTAATAAAAAAGTAATTAAACAAATTAACTTAATTGTGAGTTCGCAAGACTAAGTTTTATTCTTGGTGCGAATAACAATTTGTAAATGCATGAAAAAATTAATCTTCCTAGCACTGCTTTTTTCTTTGAGCGCTTGCTCTAGCAATGAAGCCAAATTGCTTGATGAAAAAACGGCAATGCCAGATCAGGTACAGAAAAATGAGGTTGCCGAACCAAATATTCCAGTGCCTGATTTGAACAACACGCCTAGTAACAACTCGAATGAGGCAGCTACCAATAATACAAATAATGATGCGACAAATACAAACAACGAATCTAATAATACAAATAATAATCAATCATCTATGACAAATCCACGGACAACAATTGGCGATGGCGTTGAGCTAAAAGACTTGGCTACTGAATACACAGGCGCTATTATCAAAACAAATCTTGGTGATATTAAAGTAAAATTTTATGGAGAGGAGTCACCGCTTACAGTAAATAATTTCTTGAACCTGGCACAAGCTGGATTTTATGATGGTACGAGATTTCATCGCATTATTAAAGATTTTATGATTCAGGCCGGTGATCCAAATAGCAAAGACACATCAAAGAAACAGCTGTGGGGGACAGGCGGACCCGAATATAGATTTCGTGATGAATTCAATAGCAATCCACTAGTAAGCGGGTCGCTAGCGATGGCGAATGCCGGACCAGAAACAAATGGTTCTCAATTTTTTATCGTAACTAAAGACTCTACACCTTGGCTTGATGGCAAACATACAAATTTTGGCGAAGTTGTTGAGGGAATGGACGTAGTGAAAAAAATTGAAGCTAGCGAAACCGATGCAAGTGACAAACCGCTCGCTGATGTTTTGCTAAATTCAGTGCAATTGCTAAAATAGTTTCTTTTATTAAATTAAATATAAAGACTATGCTAATGTTACTAAAGTGGCTTGTTTCGGCAGCTGCAATAATTCTTAGTGCTTATATAATTCCGGGAGTGGTCGTGAATAGTTTTTTGACCGCTCTTTGGCTTGCCCTGTTTCTCGGCTTGGTGAATATTGTCATCAAACCAATATTGATAATTCTGACATTGCCCATCAATATTTTGACCCTTGGCTTATTTACCTTCGTAATTAATGCGAGTTTGATTTTGCTCGCATCGTGGGCAATAGACGGATTTTCGGTAAACAATTTTTGGACCGCACTATTTTTTAGTATTACCTTGGCAATTGTCGGTTATATCCTACATGCATTTTTGTGTACAAAGAAATAGAGAGCAAGAATGCCAAATCGGGGCGTGGCCCAGTGGCTAGGGTGCTACGTTCGGGACGTAGAGGTCGGAGGTTCAAATCCTCTCGCCCCGACAAAATAAAAATGGCTTTTTGCCATTTTTATTTTTTTAATTTTCATTCCAGCAATAGCTAATAGTTTTTATTTTTAAAAAATAGCTAATATTGTAAAATACACAAAATAGTGGTAAATTAATCATAGAAGATCTTAGAAATTCAGGATTATAAAGAATAAATCGCTAATATATTCAAAGATAATTAACAAATAGTGCCCAAAAGGCAAAACAGCGGTCAGGAATTCGATAATTTTCTGATCATTAATAGTATAAAACTATGGATTACACGAATAAAACAATATTAGTGGTCGAAGATGAGGATGTATTATTGACGGCATATAAAAAAGGTTTTGAAAAACATGGCTTCAATGTGTTGACTGCTAGCGATGGAGAAAGTGCGCTCACATTGATTCGCAATGCGCAACCAGATATAGTCGTAATGGATTTGATAATGCCTATAATGAATGGCGAGGAGGTTTTAGAAAAAATGCATGAGGAAAAATTGATTGAAATTGTGCCGGTTATCGTAATCACAAATAAATCCGACGGAGCGAGTCTGTACAAATGTAAAAAATTGGGTGCAAAAGAGTATTTGATTAAAGTCAATGTGAGTATTGACGAGATACTGGAAAAAATTAATAAAATATTTGCAGAAAAATCTGTATGATTTATTTTAGAATTATTTTGATAGCATTCATGTTTTTTGGTTTTGGCGTTTCGGCAAATGCCACGTCTTTGTCCAACTCGCTGTCGGGGAAGATACTACTAAATGTTGAAAAAAAAGGCGAAGCCTGGTATGTGTATCCACTAAACAACAAAAGATATTACCTCGGACGACCAAGTGATGCCTTCGCGCTGATGCGTGAACTGGGTCTAGGAATAAAAGAATTGGAATTTCAAAAACTAGTAAAAGAAAATATGCCCGCAGATATTGTCGGTGATTTGGCGTTGGCCAAAAAATTATCGGGAAAAATTATTTTGCAGGTGGAAAAAAATGGCGAGGCTTGGTATGTCAACCCCGACAATTTGCGAATATATTATTTGGGGAGACCAAACGATGCTTTTCAAATTATGCGCAAATTATCGCTCGGGATAAGCAGGGAAAATTTGGCGAAGATTCACAAATATGGCTATGAGGAAGCAATTAATAAATACAGTAAATATGAATATACGGAGCTTACAACGTCGGCAGGGACATTCAAAGCAGATATTATTACAATAGAACTCGATAACCCCAATCTAGAAATCATTACTGATACGGCAAACACTGCTGATTGTCCAGGAAAATGTACGGCCAAAAAATTGACCGACTATATTTTTGCGAACGATGCCTTTGCGGCCATGAATGGCACCTATTTTGATACAGGCGCAGCCAAACGAAATTACTATTTTGCCCCAGTTTGGAATAGTCGCGAGAAAGTATTATTGAACAAAGATCAGATCAAGTACTGGACCACTGGTCCGGTTGTCGCATTCGACACGGAAAACAATTTTTATTATTATCCAGATAGTATTAGTTTTGGTGGCGTAGAGAATTTTGAAAAAACTACTGGCAAAAAGCTGCAAGCTGCTATGAACAACAAGCCCAGACTCGTCGAAGATGGCATGAATCAGCTCGTAGTTTGGCAGGTAGATAGCAAACAAGAAAATGCCAAGGCCATGCGCAACGCCCTCGCTTTCAAAAAAGACCCAAACGGTGGCAAAGGTACAATTTATCTAGTGATAGTGCATGATGCCACGGTAATTGATTTGGCGGAAGCGCTCAAGGTGATGAAGGTTGATACTGCACTAAATCTTGATGTGGGGTATTCATCAGCACTTTGGTACAATGATGAATTGATGGTGCCGCTTGGTCGTGATATTCCTAATGCTATTTTGTTCCGTGAAAAAAGTTTGTAGCCTATGCCTA
>JBBRXK010000091.1:0-4851 GCA_038248465.1 Patescibacteria group bacterium
ATCTTTACAAGTGTTGGTGGCTTGCACGCCCAGAGTACAATCAGGGGATGGTTTTTGGGTAGAGATGATCATTTTTCATTTGAAATAGTGGCATTCAATAAAAAAATATATTTCTATTTGGTAACACCAAAAGAAATGCAACGATACATTGAACAACAAGTACATGCTCATTATCCCGACGCTGTTATCGAAGAGGTTGATGACTATAATATATTTAAAGTAAATTCTTTTGTTACTTCCGGATTTCTTCGTACCAAAAGAGAAGGATTTTTGCCAATCAAAACCTACAAAAAAATGGATGCAGATGCAATGCATTCCATTATTAATGTTTTATCAAAAATGGGCAAAGATGAAGGCATGGCAATACAGTATGTAGTACGTAGCGCCAAGCCTAGCTGGCACAAAGGCGCAAGCAAAGTTGCCAAATACGTAAGAGAAGGAAATGACTTGAAGCAAGCCATCAGTCGGGCTGGCCAAAATGCATTTGTCTCGGTGATGAGTGAAATAGTTAATACCGCCAAGCCCAAAGACAAAATGCAAAACCAGAATACTCAAATGCGCCTGTCTTCGCTCGAGGAAGAGATGCTCAAAAGTATTCAGGAAAAAAATTCCAAAGCTGGACTTGATGTAAACTTGCGCATCATAGTAAGCGCAGAAAACAAAGTACACGCCAACGCCTATCTTTCTAATCTCGCTAGTGCTTTTACGCAATATAGTTTGTATGAATATGGAAACAGTTTTCCTAGTTCAATAAAAGCACGAACAAATCACAAGGTGGTGAGTGATTTTATTCATCGCCGTTTTAATGAGCGTGCATCATTTCTTTTGAACACCGAAGAATTAGCAAGTCTTTTTCATTTGCCTCTCCGAAATTCTGAAACACCAAATATCGCTTGGCTGAGTGCCAAGAATGCGGCAGCGCCGACCAATATCCCCAAGGAGGGGATAATACTTGGCCAAAACATGTATCGTGGTGTAAAAACTGATATTCGAGTATCGCGAGCCGATCGTCGCCGTCATACCTATATTATCGGTAAGTCAGGTGTTGGTAAATCTATCCTAATCGCCAACATGGCTATTCAGGATGTGCTAAATGGCGAAGGAATATGTGTTATGGATCCGCACGGTGATTTGATTAATGATATCATTAGCCGTATTCCACCAGAGAGAGCGGAGGATGTTATTTTGTTTTCACCCGCAGACATGGGGCGACCGCTTGCTCTCAATTTGATCGAGTTTGACGAGAGATATCCTGAACAAAAAACTTTTGTTATCAATGAGATGATAAATATTTTTGATAAGCTCTACGATCTCAAGGCAACTGGTGGTCCAATCTTTGAGCAATACATGCGCAATGCCTTGTTACTCATCATGAGCCATCCTGAATCTGGCTCAACTCTAATGGAGATCCCGCGAGTACTAGCTGATCCGGCGTTCCGCAAAATGAAGTTAGAGAAGTGCAACGATCCAACCGTCGTTGATTTTTGGAAAAAAGAAGCAGAAAAAGCTGGCGGAGATGCGGCGCTAGCCAATGTGGTTCCCTACATTACTTCAAAATTGACTCAGTTTATTTCCAATGATACGATGCGACCGATTATCGGCCAACAAAAAAGTTCATTCAACTTTCGCGATGTTATGGATAAACAAAAAATTCTTTTAGTTGATTTGTCCAAAGGTCAAATTGGTGAAATGAAATCATATCTACTGGGTATGATTATTGTTGGTAAGATATTAATGTCATCGCTGTCCAGGTCAGACATGAAAGAGTCCGAGCGAAAAGATTTTTATCTTTATATTGATGAATTTCAGAATTTTACCACGGATTCAATTTGTTCGATACTTTCAGAGGCGCGTAAATATGGTTTGAATTTGATTATTGCTCATCAGTATATCGGGCAATTAGTCAAAAACCAAAACACAGCGATTCGTGATGCTGTTTTTGGTAACGTTGGCTCATGGATGGTGATGAAGATCGGCTCGGATGATGCGGAGGCGATTGAAAAGGAGTTTAGTCCAGTATTCAATCAGTTTGATTTAATTAATATCGAAAAATATACAGCCTATGTAAAATTGCTTATTGACAACACAGCCTGTCGACCATTTTCCATGTTGACACCTTGGCCTTTGGCCGGAATAAAACGCGACGACTTAAAACAAAAAATAAAAAACCTAAGTCGCTTAAAATACGGTCAAGACAGGCAAATCATTGAAGCAAGTATCCGCAGACGAGCAGAGATCGGATAATCAAAAACTTTATTTTGTAAATTGCATGTATTTGACATTTTGTTGGACAAAAAATAAAAAATAGTATAGTATTATGAAAACAAATAAACTCAAATAAAATAATAAAATATTAGATAAAATTCGGCAAAAAATAGAATAAATTTCTACCGAATAAAACAAATATATGTCAAAAACAAACTATTTACTGGAGGACGAAGATGAGTTTGACGGTGATGAATCTGCGCTTGATGATCTGGACATTCGTGCAATTGAAAAATCCGAAAATAGAAATCAAACAAAACAAACAAATGTGACAAGAAGTACAAGTGTGGACCAGGAGGACGCGGTAATAATAAATAAATCAAAACTAGTAATTATCAGCGCCTTACTTGAAACAATCAAGGAGAGTCAAGAAAAAATCAACCAACTCTTGTCAGGAGCAATGGGACCATACGAAGAATCAAGAGTTAGCATAGGGCAGATGACGGAATCGGGACTTTCAGGCAAGCAAAGCAATGACAGTGATGGTAGTCGCATAATCGAAGGAGTATTTGATGGCGAAAACATGATCGGCCCAGATGGCAAACAGTATAGTGTTCCAGCAAATTATGCCTCAAAATCAAAACTTGTTGAAGGCGATATTCTTAAATTAACAATTACAGCAAAGGGCACATTTTTGTATAAACAAATCGGTCCAATCGAAAGATCTCGAGTAGTCGGAGATTTGGTTCAAAATGAGAATGGCTCGTTTTCCGTGTTTTCGGGTGACAATGAATGGAAAGTTTTAACTGCTAGCGTGACTTATTATAAAGGGCGAGATGGCGATGAAATTGTGATACTCGTACCAAAACTGGGTGAAAGTAAATGGGCAGCAGTTGAAAATATAGTGAGAAAATCTTTTTAAATAAAAAATAAAAGTGGAAAAAAATACTTATTTTTAATAAAAGCAACGGCTTTTTGTCGGTGTTCTAATGTTAAAAATCTTTGACGCCAAAAAAGGCAATAGACCTTAACTAAGCTAAGATGGCTCCGGATAAAAATAGCTATTTATCCGTTTTTTTGTTTTTTTTGTGTCTTGATTAATTTGCGAACTAAATGTACAATACAATGGAAATTAATAATGAAATATATAACTATGAAGACATTGTATAGAACCTACAGACCTCAAAATTTCAAAGAAATTGTCAACCAAAATCACATAAAAATCACCTTAGAACACGAAATAGAATCGGGACGAATGGCGCACGCCTATCTCTTTTGTGGACCGCGCGGAATTGGCAAAACAACAATAGCGAGAATATTTGCCAAATCACTCAATTGCCTAAATCGGAAAGACGGCGAACATGAACCATGCGATGCATGTGACATGTGTAAAGATTTGATGAACGGTCGAAGTTTGGACGTGATTGAGATCGATGCCGCTAGTCACACTGGCGTCGACAATGTTCGTGAAAACATCATATCCGCAGCTCGGATCGCGCCGACGAGGGGGAAGTATAAGGTGTTTATTATTGATGAAGTTCATATGTTGTCAATTTCTGCCTTCAACGCTTTACTAAAACTCCTAGAAGAGCCACCCGCTTTTACTGTTTTTATTCTTTGTACCACCGAAGCACACAAAATCCCCGATACTATTATTTCCCGAACAGAAAGATTTGATTTTAAAAGAATCGGCGCTGGTGATATTGTAAAAAAATTGAAGTATATAATATCCAAAGAGGGTATAAAAGTTGATGATATTATTTTGGAGAATATTGCTAGGCAGTCTGACGGACATATGCGCGATGCGGAAAGTTTACTAGGACAAATTATCTCAATTGGTGGCAAAGAAATTAGCATTGAAGAGGCGGATTTGGTAATTCCAAGAAGCGATATTAACGAAGTGGTAAATTTAGTTGAGCTATTATCAAAAAAAGATGCCGGTTCGGCTATTTCGCTAGTGAATCAATTGCTTGATGACGGTGTCAGTTTAAAAAGATTTGTGAAGGAAGTTCTCGAGATTCTGCGCAAGATAATGTTAGTAAAAATTGACCAAAAATTGAGCGAAAAAGTTGGGCAAGAACTTGGCGAAAACATGGAGCTACGTGTTTTGGCGATCAGTGAGAAGTTTAACATCGCCTTTATTGTAAGGATTATTGAACGATTTTTACTTTTGCAACAAGAAATGAAAGCCTCGTTTATTGAGCAGCTACCGCTAGAGATTGCAATAGCAGAATTGTGCATTGATGATGTAACCCAATCTAAAAAACCCAACCCTTTTAGTTTTAACCATAATCAAACAACACAGTCTACACAGAAGGCATTTTTGGAAAATACTAGTAGCCTTGCACCAAGTTCAGCTAAAGGTGTAGAGACAAAAATACAGAACGCCGCGGAAATAAAACAAACGCAAGATTTTGTAGAGAGCGACGCTGTTTTGAACAATGACTATATATTTTCAAAATGGAACGAGGTGTTAGCAAGAGTAAAATCGCAAAACCACTCCTTGTCTTTTATTCTGCGTGCTTGCCAGCCAAAAGATATTAATGGTAATCAACTATGTTTGGCTTTCAAATATAAATTTCACAAGGATCGCATTGCCGATATAAATATCAAACAAATGGTAGAAAATGTTTTGAAAGATGTATA
>JBBRXK010000092.1:0-4813 GCA_038248465.1 Patescibacteria group bacterium
AGTTGAAGCAAAAAAAGACGCCCTGGTTGTAGATGGACAAAATATTCCAGTATATGCGGAAAAAGACCCAGTAAATTTACCGTGGAAAGAATTGAAGGTTGATGTGGTAATGGAGTGTACTGGTCGTTTTCGTGACGAAGAGAGAGCAGGCAAGCACATCTTGGGTGGGGCCAAGAAAGTTATAATTTCTGCGCCAGCTCAGGGCAAAAATATTAAAACCATAGTGATGGGCGTGAATGAAGAGATGATTACGAAGAGTGACAATGTTTTGTCCAACGCATCTTGTACAACCAACTGTTTGTCACCAGTCACCAAAGTTATCGAAGACAATTTTGGAATCAAAAAAGCGATGATGACTACTATTCATTCCTACACAGCTGATCAAAATTTGGTAGATGCACCGCACAAGGATTGGCGACGTGGTCGCGCTGCTGGACTCAGTATGGTTCCAACCACAACTGGCGCGGCTGTCGCAGTTGCTGAAACTATCCCCAGTCTAAAAGGTCGTATTGATGGCATGGCTGTTCGCGTTCCCACTCCAGTAGCTTCTCTCGTTGATTTGGTGTGCGTGACCAAGAAAAAGGTAGACGAAAAAATGGTGAACCAAGCCTTTATTAAAGCCTCAAAAAGCCCAAAATTAAAGGCCTATTTGTCAGTAACCGAAGACGAGCTTGTGTCTTGCGACTTTATTGGTAATTCTTACAGTTCAATTGTGGATTTGTCTTGCACAAAAGTAGTCGATGGCGATTTATTAAAAATTGTCGCTTGGTATGATAACGAATGGGGATATTCATGTCGAATGGCAGATTTAGCGGAGTATCTGCTCAAGAAGAAGTTGATATAATATTTTTTGCAATTTTCATGATTGATATATTACAAAAAATTGAAGCAGCAAATTTGCGCGGGCGAGGAGGCGCCTGTTTTCCTGTGGTCAAAAAATGGCAGATGGTCAAAGATGCCGTTGCGGAAAAGAAGTTTGTAGTTTGCAATGTATCCGAAGGTGAGCCAGGAGTACACAAAGATAAATATATTCTCGATTATCATATGGAAGAAGTGATTGATGGCATCAAAATCGCTCTTTGGTTTTTGAACGCCAGCCATGCGTATTTTTATGTCAATCAAAAATATTACAATGAATTGCACCACAGACTACGGAATATTATCAAAGATGCACCGATTACGATATTTGAAAAAGATCATAGCGCTGGCTATATTGCTGGCGAAGAGACATCGGCCCTCAATCACATCGAGGGTAAAAAAGTTGAGCCACGTTTGCGACCACCATTCCCCACGACCAATGGACTTTGGGGGTTTCCGACGCTCATAAATAATCTGGAAACTTTTTATGATGTCGCCCTAGTCGCCAAAGGCAAATACAAGGAGAAACGATTTTTTAGTCTCGGTGGAGATTGCTTGAATAGGGGCGTTTATGAGCTTCCAGAAAATATGACGGTGGCAGAAGTATTGAGGGTGACAAAAAACTTTCCGGATTTTGATTTTTTTGTACAAGTGGGTGGCGATGCTAGCGGAATTGTTTGGAATGCTGCTCAGCTTGAAGCCAAGGCGACAGGCAGTGCCTCTATCACTGTTTATAGTGCTATCAAACATCAACCGATTGATTTGATTCGTAATTGGGCAAAGTTTTTCAAAAAAGAATCATGTGGCCAGTGTACGCCATGTCGCGAAGGCACAAGTCGCTTGGTGGAGATACTGGATGCAAGAGAGATAAATTGGGAGATGTGTGGCGATATTTTGAATAATTTGAGTGAAACTTCTTTTTGCGGACTGGGGACAGCAGCATCGATCGCGATCAAGAGTTACGTAAAAAATGTACTGATGGAGAAAGCGGACAACAGGATTATTATTCCGAATATTAGTAACGAGTTTATTTGTGATTGCTTTAACGAGTATTAAAAAAATAATAATACATAGACATGGCATCTATTAAAATAAAAATTAATGGCTCCGAGGTGACTTGTGAAGAGGGCACGACAATATTGCAGGCGGCAAAATCGATCGGCGTGGATATTCCAGCGCTTTGTCAGCATGATGATTTTCCGCCCAAGGCGAATTGCCGTGTTTGTGTTGTTGAGATTCTTGGGCGCAAGTGTTTGCAAACTTCTTGTTCCACCAAAGCAGAGGAGGGCATGGACATCATTACCGATTCAGCCAAAGTGCAAAAGGCGCGCGCGATGAATTTGGAATTGATTTTTGCCGAGCATATCGAAAAGTGTGGTTTGTGTATCTGGCGCTTTCAGTGTAAATTATTAAAATTTGCAAGCAAGTACAAACTGAAATTGACGCGTTTCGAAGATCGCAAGGGCAAAAGAAAAACATATAAATTTGCCAACGCAGTGGAGATTGATGGGACACAGTGCATAGATTGTCGCAATTGCATCGAAGCTTGTTCGGTATTACAAAACATCAATTATCTAGAAATGAGTGGCAAGGGGACGAACCAAGAGATTGTGCCGACAAGCGACAAAACGAAACACTGTATTTTGTGTGGTCAGTGCGCACTACATTGTCCGGTTAGCTCTGCGCAGGAACAAGCGCATTATGGCGAGGTGGAAAAACTTATCAAAGATGAGAATGTAATCGTGGTTGCTCAATTTGCGCCCTCGGTACGTGTGAGCATTGGCGAAGATTTTGGTTTGGCTCCGGGGACAAATGTTACTGGGCAAATGGTGGCATCACTAAGAAAACTTGGGTTTGATTATGTTTTTGATGTAAATTTTGGTGCCGACGTGACAACTATGGTTGAGGCAGCCGAACTCATTGATCGAATAAAAAATAAAGGCGTCTTGCCAATGGCCACTTCTTGTTGTCCGGCGTGGGTGAATTATGTTGAATTTTATCGACCAGATTTGATTCCAAATTTGACAACATCGCGCTCGCCCCATATTCATAGTGGAGGAATTATAAAGACATACTGGGCACAAGCAAAGGGCATCGATCCAAAAAAGATCAAAGTAATTTCAATCATGCCCTGTACCGCCAAAAAATACGAAGCAAGTCGCAAAGAGATGAAGGTAGCAGGAAACTTGCCTGTCGACTTGGTTCTGACGACAAGAGAATTGTCGTTTATGATAAAGAAAAACTATATTGATTTGGCGAAAATGCCGATTGAAAAAGCCGATGACCCGATCAGCGAATATAGTGGCGCGGCTGCTATTTATGGTGCTAGTGGTGGCGTAATGGAGTCAGCACTGCGCACGGCGCAATACATGCTTTGTCAAAGCAGTGAGAACAATCTATGTGACGCGCGAATTGATTTTAAAGAAGTGAGGGGGGTAGAAGGACTAAAAGAAGCGACGGTGAATCTGGCCGGACTTGATGTAAAAGTTGCCGTGGTTAATGGCATTGGCAATATTGAAAAAGTTTTAGATAAAATAGACGATTATCATTATATAGAGGTCATGTCTTGTCCTGGTGGCTGTATTGGTGGTGGTGGTCAACCAATACCGACCAACTGGGAAATCAGAAAAAAACGGGCAGAAGGACTTTATGGTCATGATAAAAATTGCACGATTCGAAAAGCGCACGAAAACAAAGGCGTGATTGGAACACTGGATTGGCTAAAAGAAAAGGGGCACAAACTCGAGCACGGCGTATTACACACA
Organism: Patescibacteria group bacterium; assembly: GCA_038248465.1. Taxonomy (GTDB): domain Bacteria; phylum Patescibacteriota; class Patescibacteriia; order Patescibacteriales; family UBA12075; genus JBBRXK01. The sequence continues at coordinate 3,624 of JBBRXK010000092.1, forward strand.
AAAAATAAACAGAAATTTAAATATTAATTTTAACCTTGTATGCCCTTAGCAAAAGAATTGACTATAAGCAAAGTAAACACAAAGACTCTCAGTCATTTTGTGCTGTTGTCGGGTGTGGCTTTATTCTTGCCATTCTATATTCATATCCAATGGATCAGTGGCCCGATAGTAAATGCCGTTCTTATCATCACTTTATTTCTTGTAGGTATTCGTAGCGCCCTCTTACTCTGTTTGGTGCCGAGTCTAATGGCACTAGCAGGTGGATTACTGCCAGCGATTCTTGCGCCGGCTGTGCCATTTATCATGATCTCAAATGTGATTTTGGTTTTGTGTGTTGAGTATTTTTATCAAAATATAAAAGATGCAAACAGCGGATACTTTGTTGGCGTTTTTGCTGGCGCAATTTTCAAATATGCCTTTTTATTTTTTTCCATAAATATCGTTTCGAAGTTGTTACTAAAACAAGAGTTGGCGAGTAAAATTGCGCAACTGTTTAGCTGGACTCAATTTATTACAGCGCTTAGCGGTGGATTAATTGCTTGGGGAGTTCTAAAATATTTAAAAAGAGTCTAATCGATAATTGCATAAATGCTCGTTCTAATATTTTTTTAATTTTTGTATGGTATAAAGATATTGAGAGTAAGATAAAAATTCCTAGGACTACTTATTAACTACGGGGGAGCATGTTAGGATTCAAATTAATTATTATTTCGCCTAATTAATTTGGATAATAAAAGAGGAAGCACATAGTGTGCCCACTGGGTAATAAGTCAAGGCAGGAAGAAAGACTTGCTCTTCGCCATCTATAAGTGATTCATATATTAATTTACGATGAGCAAAAAAATACTAAAATAGTATTTTTTTTGACTTTATCTCAAAATTGTAATATTATTTTGGTAGTAGAATTAGCTTAAAATATGATAAATATTCCCAATAATTTAAATACTATATCATTAACCTTAAAGCGGGCCGGTTTTGAAGTTTTTTTGGTTGGTGGATGTGTGCGTGATTTACTGCGGGGCGCGATACCCAAGGATTATGATTTTACAACTAATGCACGACCCGAAGCGATCTTGAAAGTTTTTCCCGATGCAAAATACAAAAATGATTTTGGCACCGTAATGTACCCCATTAAAAATGCAAAAGGTGAAACGGAGGAGATAGTAGAAATAACAACTTATAGAAGCGAG
>JBBRXK010000093.1:0-4805 GCA_038248465.1 Patescibacteria group bacterium
GGTGTTCTAAAGTTAATAAAACATTTATTTTAATTTTACTTATGAATTTAATGTCCTATTTAAATAATTTTCTTTTCTGGCAACCTAAAAAAGACCTCTTCAAAAAAACTACTCAACTCAAGTATGGTAACCAATTTCTAATAGTCATTAATTATGCCATTTGGTTTTTCAATATTTCTTTTAACCAAATCATAGGGGCCAGGCTGGAAACCGAGTTGTTCGAGGGTCAAGGTTTGCGCTTTTTCATTGAGAAGGCGCATAACTATTTTTTCTCCATCAAAAGTTGGCAGAATAGAAACGCGGAAGGACACCTTATAGTCGTTGGTTGCAATTTTGAAACGGCCATCCTGAGGAAGCCGGTGTTCGTCGACTTTTAAATTGGCAAGTATTTTTATGCGAGCTATAATTCCCGATTGTACTGTTTTGGGTAAGACCATAACATTGTGCAGGATACCATCGATACGATATCTGACAGTCACTTTTTTTTCTTCTGGTTCAATATGGATATCACTTGCGCCTTCAAGCACGGAATATTCAAGTAAAGTATCGACGATGCGCACAACCGGCAAGTCAGATGCCAGTTTTTTTAGGTCAGTGTCACCATCCGATTTTACTAACTTTAATTTGTCATTTGATAAATAATCAAATTCAGCTTTCAGACTTTTGTGGTATTGCTTCAGAACTTCATTAATATTGTCTGGAGATGTAATATGAATTTGTAAGGCCAGCCCAGTTTTTTTCTTGATAAATTCTAAAATTTCAATATCTTCGGGGTTACTAACCGCTATTTTAAGGTTTTTATTGTCAGTGTCAAATGAAATTATGTTATGAATACTGGCAATTTTTTCTGGTATAAAAAAAAGCACATCTTTTCTGATGGTCTGATTTTTTAATTGAATAAAGGGGAGTTGGTAATAGTTGGCAGCATTTTCGTAGAGAGCCTCAAGTGATACTATTTTTTTTTCGTCTAAATAATATTCTGTTTTTTTGCCAAGCGTAGCCGCCTCGCTGGCGATCTTATCAAATTCTGGACCGGCCAGAATATCACTTTTTTCTAATATTAACTTTAATTGTCGGTCAGAAAGCATAAACTTAAAAATTGAAAAGTGAAAAATTGATTAATTATCAAATTGTGAATTACTAAAATATTATACCATATTTTGATAAAAATAAGAAATATCATTAGAATAAATTTACATTAACCGTACTTCTTTTTTTCTATTCTTTGTGCTAAAGTAGAAGTAATATAAATTTATGTTGACAATTGGACAAATATCTCACCTTTTGATTAATTTAAAAAGACAAACAATAAATACGATTAAAGAGTTGTTTTTATTTAATTTTTTTAAATTATATTTTACTATTTTTGTGATAGTGAACACAAGTTCCTGGTTATTGTCCTACTATATAAACAAGACTTTAAATGAGCCCAAAATTGCTCTCCACTATAATGTCGATTTTGGTGTTGATTATTATGGTTCGTCAGGTAATATCTTTATATTACCGCTTCTTGGTTTTATTATCTTTGTTTTTAATGCAATGCTCTTTTCGATTGTTAGGAACCAAAAAGACAGAAAATTTATTGGACAAATTTTGTGTTCAGTCGCAATTTTGGCTAACCTAATCTTATTAGTTGGCGTTATTTCTATATATTTAATAAATACCAAATATTAATTTCATTAGCAAAAACAAAATATGGAAAACTTTTACATAATTAAAATCCTTTTTTTTACCACCACCTCTTTTATTTTTGCTGTAGTTTGCACGCCTCTTATGACCCATTTTTTGTATAAATACAAAATGGGAAAACAAATCCGAGATGATGGTTCTACTCCGCTTTTTTCCAAATTGCACGCACACAAAGCTGGTACGCCCACTATGGGAGGTATGCTTATTTGGTTAACCGTTTTAATATTTGGCACCTTGTTTTTTTATTTGGCAAAAATATTGCCATGGGAAATATTTGCTAAACTGAATTTCCTTTCCAGAAAAGAAACGCTTTTGCCACTAGGCACCTTGGTAGCTTCGGCGTTGGTGGGACTGCTCGATGATTGGCTGGATGTACGAAAAATGGGCTACAAAAAAAGAGGAATCAAATTTAGCCACAAATTACTTATCTATGCAGCGATTGCGACAGTAGGGGCATGGTGGTTTTATTTCAAACTAAATTGGGATATTGTCAGCATACCTTTTATAGGAGAATATCAAATCGGACCTTTTTATATACTATTTTTTATAGCTATTGTTGTAGCTACGGCTTTTTCTGTCAACCAGACTGATGGCTTGGATGGACTAGCGGGAGGAACTTTGCTTATTTCGTTTGCGTCCTACGCTGTCATTGCGTTTGCGACTGGTCGATATGATCTGGCTACCTTTTGTGGCGTGATAGTTGGTGCACTTTTGGCATTTTTGTGGTTCAATATCAATCCAGCCAGATTTATCATGGGTGATACTGGTTCTATCTCTCTAGGGGTGACTTTGGCCATCGTTTCCCTCTATACCAATACTGTTTTTATTCTTCCGTTTCTTGGATCTATTTTTGTTTTAGAGGCAGTCTCCACAATTATGCAAATTCTTTCCAAAAAATTAAGAAATGGAAAAAAAATATTTAAATCAGCTCCGATTCACCATCATTTTGAAGCAATCGGATGGCCGGAACCAAAAATAGTTATGAGGGCTTGGGTGATTGCAGGTGTCTCGGCTGTGATTGGACTAATAGTTTTTATGATTGATACATCGCTTTAGTTATTTATATGTTGCCACACCAAAGAGCCAAACAAAATTCTGAAAAAAGACGCACTTATCACGAACCTGATATTTTTTTGATCGGTATTATTATAGTTTTAATACTTATTGGCTTGGTAAGTTTATCGAGCGCTACCGCAATCAGTGCTTATGGTAAATATCAAGATGTTTACTATTTTTTGAAACATCAGCTTTTTGGCGTGTTTGTTGGTATCGGTGTTTTTTTATTGTTAGCAAAAACAGATTATCAATATTGGAAGAAGCACTCATTTTATTTTTTGCTTAGCTCTATCGTTTTACTGCTTCTCGTATTCATACCTGGCCTGAGTGCTAGTTATGGAAGGGCAAGATCATGGATTAATGTTTTTGGCTACTCCTTGCAGCCCTCCGAATTGGTCAAATTGTCGTTTCTTTTATACATTGCCGCTTGGCTGGAGTCGAGAAAGGAAGATTTGAAAGACTTAAAGAAAGGCGCTATTACTTTTGTTTCTATTCTTTCAGTCATCGCGCTTCTTATGATTTTGCAACCAGATATCGGCACTTTGGCCATACTATCAACAACTTCTTTGGTTGTATATTTTGTTGGTGGAGGCAAAAAATCCCACATATTTACAATTATATTAATTGGCATGATTCTTTTCGCGGGCATGATTCAGATCAAGCCCTATATAAAAAACCGAATTCACTGCATGTTTGATTCGAGCTATTCGAGAAATGATGTTTGTTACCAAATAAACCAATCACTCATCGCCGTTGGTTCAGGCGGTATTGTTGGTAGAGGTCTGGGTGAGAGTCGACAAAAATATATGTACTTACCAGAAGTGCAAGGTGATTTTATTTTTGCGATCATGGCCGAAGAGATTGGGCTTATATTTGGAATTGTTTTATTGTCGTCGTATTTATATTTATTTTATAGAGGCTATTTGATTGCCATTAGGGCGCCTGATTTATTTGGTAGAAATTTGGCGATCGGCATAGTAACCTGGATTTGTCTGCAAGCGATAATAAATATTGGCGGTATTATTAACTTGTTACCAATGACTGGCGTCCCTTTACCTTTCATTAGTTACGGTGGTACAGCGATTTTGTCGACACTCGCAGCTTGCGGGATACTAGTAAATATTAGCAAGCAAACAGTGCGGAGATAATATGAATAAAAAAATAAAAATATTATTTAGCGGGGGAGGTAGTGGCGGTCCAGTCACGCCGCTTTTGGCTGTACTCGAAACTATGCGAGAGCAGAATCTTGGAGAATTAGATTTTTTATGGCTGGGCACGAGCAATGGTCCTGAGAAAGAGATGGTTGAGAGAGAAAATATTTCTTTTCGCATAATATCAGGAGGTAAATTGCGACGCTACTTTACTTATAAAAATTTTATCGATTTATTTTTTATTGCCAAGGGTTTTTTTGAGTCGATATTTATTATCAAAAAATTTAAGCCGAGTTTAGTAATGAGCGCTGGTGCTTTTGTTTCAGTTCCTGTGGTTTGGGCAGCATATTTCTTTCGCATCCCGATAATTATTCATCAGCAAGATGCGCGACCAGGGCTCGCCAACAAATTGATGGCGCCATTCGCTACCGCCATTACTGTGACATTTGAAAAGTCCTTGCGTGATTATGGTAAAAAGGCTGTCTGGGTAGGCAATCCGATTCGTCAAGATTTTACCAAGCTAAAACTAAGCAAGCGCGAAGCCTCACAAAAATTCGGACTGCGTACAGCCAAACCAATATTGGCAGTGATGGGTGGTGGCACTGGTGCGGTCGCGATCAACGACTTGGTGCTTCAAAGTGCAACGGAGCTTTGCAAATTTTGTCAGATTATTCATATCACCGGCAAGGACAAGTCAGGGAAGGAAAATTTTGAGTTAACAGAAAAAGAAATTAGACTTTCAAACTTAAAAAAGCAGATGGAGTTATATAGAATTAAAACACTATCTATGGTAGAAGCTCAGATGAAAATATTAAAAATAGCTGAGTATGAAGAAGAGTAAAAATATTATTAAGAGCACCCTATATGGGTGCTTTTTGATTGTATAGGAAAGTATAAAATGTTTTTAGA
>JBBRXK010000094.1:0-4764 GCA_038248465.1 Patescibacteria group bacterium
CCAAACTTTTTCAAGAAATTTCCTAGTACCTGTAAGTCCGTTTGTGCTCCAGGCACAACTCTGGGAAAATGGGCCCATAAACATTTCGTACACGCGCATCGCATCGGCGCCGTGCGATGCGATGACACTGTCTGGATTTATCACGTTGCCCCAGCGTTTGCTCATCTTGCGTCCATCTTCGGCGAGAATCAAGCCAACGTGCTGTAGCCTCGTAAATGGCTCATCATAATTCACCGCACCGATATCAAACAAAAATTTGTGCCAAAATCGTGCATAGATTAGATGTCGTGTCGCGTGCTCAGCGCCGCCAACGTAGAAATCTACCGGTGACCAATATTTGTCTTTCGCAATATCGATTAATGCCTTGTCATTGTTTGGATCCAGATAGCGTAGATAATACCAGCTCGAACCAGCCCACTGAGGCATGGTGTTGGTTTCGCGTCTCGCTGCTCCACCGCACTGCGGACAAAGTTTCTTTACCCAATCGGTGATAGTAGCGAGTGGCGATTCCCCCGTGCCACTCGGCTCGTAATGCTCCACCTCGGGCAGAAGTACTGGCAATTCGCTCTCGGGCACAGCCACAATCCCGCACACATCACAGTGTACAAGTGGAATCGGCTCGCCCCAGTAGCGTTGTCTCGAAAACACCCAGTCTTTAATTTTGTAATTCACGGCTTTTTCGCCCAATCCTTTTTCAAGCAAAAAAGAAATCATCTTCGTCTTCGCCTCACTAGTTGTGAGTCCGTCTAAAAATTCTGAATTAACCGCAGCGCCTTTTTCTGAATAAACGAATCCATCTAAATATTTTTTATCTAAAAAATCTTTTTCTTTAGCACGGGTTTTAACCTGATATTCTTTTATTGATCTAATAAAATTTAAACTAAGGATTTTGCATTTGACTCCATCAAAATCTACAATATCGGGAATGAAATCTTCCTCTTTGAGCGAATCCTTATCTGACCAGACACCAGTGTCAATTTCAACACCGTCTGAATTTTGAAAAATATTACTTACCAGTTCATAGGTTGCGTAAGGAATCACTTTTTCGCGAATTTTTTTAAAGCCTTCACTCTCAAGCAGTACAACAAATTTTTCATAAGTCGCCTTGTCCTTGGTCACGATATCCAAATCGTCGTGCTCTCGCCAAATCACGCCAACATGAAACACGGCAGCCAGCCCTCCCAGCAACCAAAAATCAAGATTAATTTCTTCGGCTCTCAGAACCAGTCTCTTTAACACTTCAAGCGTCTTGACTGTTTTGTTGTATGACTTAATATCGGGCGCCACCACCTGTCTGATGGGCAAGCCAAATTTCTTGGCAAATTCATAGTCGCGCTCATCGTGCGCTGGTACCGCCATAATCGCTCCCGTCCCATAGCCCATGAGCACGTAATCGGCAACCCAAACTGGCAACTCTTCGCCGTTTACCGGATTGACAACACTAATCCCCTTCAGTTCCGCGCCACTTTTATCCTTCGCTAAATCCGTTCGTTCTAAATCCGACTTACTCTTGGCTTTATTTACGTAAGTCAATATTTCATCGTAATTCTTAATTCTCAATTCATAATTCTTAATTAACTCGTGCTCCGGCGCCACCACAAAATACGTCGCCCCAAACAAAGTATCGGGTCGAGTGGTAAACACCTCTATTTGTTCATTAGTTTCGATATCCCCGGCTTTAATTTTGAACTTCACCCGTGCACCCTCGCTTCGTCCAATCCAATTTTTCTGCATCTCTTTTATCGATTCCTCCCAGTGGGGTAATTTAGCCAAATCCATTAACATCCGATCAGCATAATCGGTAATCTTGAGTACCCACTGGCGTATTGGCTTTTGTTCGATAATAGAATCACAACGCTCGCATCTACCGTCTTCCAAATCTTCGTTCGAAAGTCCAGTCTTGCAACTAGGACACCAATTGATCGGCTCAAAAGATTCATAGGCTAGGCCTTTTTTGAATAATTGTAAAAATATCCACTGTGTCCATTTGTAAAATTTCGCCTCACTGGTATTTATCTCCCGTTCCCAATCATAAGAAAAGCCAAGCTTGGCAAGCTGTGCTTTGAAATTGGCGATATTTTTTTCGGTTGATGTGCGTGGATGAGTTTTGGTCTTGAGGGCATAGTTCTCGGCGGGCAAGCCAAAAGCGTCCCAGCCCATCGGATGCAGGACATTGAAACCACGCATTCTTTTCATTCGCGCAAATATATCGGTCGCGATATAGCCCTTGGGATGACCGACATGCAAACCTTCACCACTCGGATACGGAAACATATCCAAAATATAAAACTTCGGCTTATCTTTTGTGTCTTCCGTACGATAGACATCCTCGTCTATCCATTTTTTCTGCCATTCTGCTTCAATTTTTTGTGGATTATACTTTTCCATATATTTATCTTTAGATTTTTACAATTCAATTATATTTTGTTGAGTTTTCTTCTTCGCATTTTTTTTCTAGCTACTTTTTGCAAATCCTCATACAAATCAAACTCGTCTACAATTTCATCGCCGATTATTTCCTCAATCACATCTTCAATGGTTACAATACCTGATACGCCACCAAATTCGCTTATTACAACAAACAAATGTCGTTTTTGTTTCTTGAAAGCATTTAGTAAATCATCCAATTTCTTGTCATGATCGACAAAAATAACATCATCACGCGCAACGGATCTGAGTGTCGCAGTTTCTGTTGTTTCACCAACCAAATCTTTGACATAGAGCACGCCAATGATATTATCGAAATTGTTCTCAAAAATCGGTATGCGCGAACGACCCGTTTTCTTAATCTTTTGTACTGTAGCTTTGCTCAATAGCTCATCGGCGGAGAAAGCAATCAGCTCTGTGCGTGGCGTCATGATGTCGCTTGCTTTTTTTCGAGAAAATGATAGAGCTCCTTTGAGTATGCGCTCCTCGTCAGCATCTATATCGCTTTCTTTCATATCTTCATGATCCTCGATAATTTTTACAAGTTCTTTTTTGGAATATACTGTGGGCATTTCATCGCCCAACATTTTATTTAGGCCTACTGACAGTGGCTTGGTAAACGGATAAAAAATATACACAAAAATATTAACGAGCCAGGCAAATCTAGCACCTACCTTCAGGGCATGTCGTGAAAAAACTGCCTGCGGAATGATTTCGCCAAAGACAACGATTATGATTGTCGAGATAATTCCAGCCACGACACCAGACTGTATTGAACCCAAAATAATTGAGATAGATGAGTTGACGGCAACATTACCAATCAACAATGTACTGAGTAGCAGGTTGCCATTTTTTCGTAACTTGTAGACTTTTTCGGCATTCAAATTGCCAATTTTCATTTTTCTTTCCAAGTCGTGCTTGCTCAAGCTAAAGTATCCGAGCGTCAAACCTGAAAATATCGCCGACAAACTTAGCAAGAGCACTATAGATAGATATTCCATTTTATGTTTTTTATTTTATTACGAATTCACGAATATGAACGAATCCACGAATTTTTTATTATTTAATTTATTAACTAATTATTATTTTAGCTGACTACTCTGAATAATTTATGGCTATGCTATTTGGGATTGGATAACAAATTGTGCCTTGGGATTTTTCTCTTTTCTATTTCTACCCGTCTTTAGCCGGGGCTTTAGAGAGCTTGTGAGCTCGCACACAAGACACAGCTTTTCGGGAGGCTAAAGCCTTGACGACCCGACTTAAAAATCGGTAGAAAAAAACAGACACAATTTATTATACACGCCCTCTAGTAAACATTTTTTTATAAATGTGTTAGCCAAATAATGTATATACTTTGCCACAAATCCGCAAAAAAAGCAATGCCCATAGACGAAAAGTCTCTGGGCATTTTTATTAAAACCATCCGCATCAGCTTGGATTGGCGTGTTCAAAGTGTTCGCTTGGATCAAACGGGACGAAGCTGATAAACTCCCAGGTTTGGGGATTGAAGTGAGTTCCGCACCTCTTGCAGGCGCAAATACTTTTGCAGGACGTTACCACCCTTGCTCCGCAATCTATACAATGCGCAACATAGTTCCCGCATTTGCATTGCAGAAATTCTTTGTGCCCAGGTACGATTTTGATGCAACAATGTTGATCCCTCATTTTGTCGCCCCTCTTGAAGTTGAACGCTGATTAAAAGTATGGGTCACCTATAAATGATGTCCTATGTCGTATCTTTTCTTTTGGTTACGACTAACTCCTTAGTATTTTTGCCACGTTTCAACACCATAATTTCTGCATCACAATCCTCTTTTTCTTCAATGATGGCAAATGCGCTCAGACAGAGACTCTCGAGAAGGGCAATAATGCCAGTTTTTTCATTTGGCAAAAATCCATCATCTTCCCGAAGCGCCACCACTAGCGTGCATATTTCTGCTTTGCTTAGCTTTCTTGGCACTTTCATTTGGAAGAGTGGACTATTGTCTAGCGCTGCTTTTTCAGGGCTTATTTCCAAGTAACGAAAGCTCCCGTCTGCAACTGCTTCCTTTTTTAACCGTAATGCTGGAATCATTGTCGCTCCTTTGTTGAATTTTGAATAAGAATGAACATTTACAAAAATACTACAATTTATTTTGATTTTTGTCAAATCCCAAAGGCTGTACAATAATTAGTGTGGTGCATAAGTTAATTATAATTAATCTTTAATTGGCTTAATTGTGGTTTTACAAATAGTCCTATTTTTTGTCATCTCGAACCCCTTTTTGGGGTGAGAGATCTAAATAGCGCTGTTGTTAATAATAGTGTGTAAATTTGCATTTTATGCATTATAGA
>JBBRXK010000095.1:0-4539 GCA_038248465.1 Patescibacteria group bacterium
CTAGTTAATATGGCAAAATCCAATCAGGAGACAGATGATACGGAAAAGAAATTTTATATAAACGAAGCAATTAAACGCTACGATGAAACAATTGCCAAAAAAGGCGATTTAGCCGCCGCGTATTACGGCAAAGCCGTGGCTTACGAAAAATTAAACGAAATTGACAAATCGATTGAGGAAATGAAAAAAGTAAATTCCTTAGATGGTGGAAATATCGATTATCGCTTTGAACTTGGTCGACTTTTGTTCAATAGAGGCATAGCGAGCGCTGGCATTCAACAAACAGCCTCGCAAAATATTGCTGTTAATGAAATCGAAAAGAAAGCTGATGGTTCCGAGACACCCGAGGCTGTACCCGCTGGCCAATTGAGTGTAGAGCCCAGTGCTCAGAATGACAAAACCATCAAGAAAAATGATGACTTAGTCGCCGCCGAACAAATATTTTTGAGCATTCTCACAGTTAGTCCGAATCATGCAAACGCGCTCTATAGCTTGTCTGTTTTGTATAAAAAAATTGGTGAAACCGAAAATTTAAAATCAGCGGCAGTTAAACTACTGTCTATATTGGAAGACCAGAACGTCAAAGACGCGGTGCAGAAGCAATTCCCTGAGGCACTCTAAACTTTCCCGAACTATAAAAAAATCCTCTTTGATAAAAGGAGGATTTTTTTTGGCATTTTTTATAGGCGATTATATATATTGACAGACGTAGGAGATATTGATAAAATTAAAACATATTAATATATTTATTAACTAAACCTAATAGATAAGTATTGATAATATTTATCTATTTGCTAAACAAATGAACAATAGGAGGGGAAATGAGATGTCTTGGCGTATTTATGTCGGCATTTTTTTATTTTTGGGCATGACTAGTCTTGCCCACACAAATTCAGCTTTTGCGGGAATTGCTGACCATGTTGTGATCAATGAGCTTGGGACAGATTCGGTACAGGGTGCCGGTGGCTCCTATGACGATTGGATAGAGTTGTATAATCCCAGTGACGCGGATGTGAGCCTCGACACTTGGTCAATACAAAAACAATCTTCCGCTTCAAGTAGCCAGATTTACAAAAAGACTTTGAGCGGCATCATCAGGGCAAAATCATTTTACTTGATTGTCAGAGGTGACGCCAGTACTGCACAGGGCTTAAAAGACATGGCGAATATTTTGACAGCGAGTACATTTTCTTTATCTGATGACAATGTTGTGTATTTGGTAAATAACGATGTAGCTATTGAAAATCAAGCGGACATAAATATTGTTGATTATGTAGGGCTAGGCGCTTCCGAATCTTTTGAAGGACAAGGAACAGCTGCCAACCCCGCGGAGACAAAAAGCGTGTCACGAACTAATGACGGCGAAGATACAGACAACAATAATTTGGATTTTGTCATAATGGATGTGCCAACGAAGAAAAACGCAAGCTCGACGCAAGATACTAACCCCGATTTTGGTGGTTTGGTTTTACTGACGATAAGTAAAGACTTGCCACCAGTACAAAATATTGACTCGGTCAGCGCTGATATTGTTTATACGGTAAATGGTAGCGCGAAAACAAAAGTAAACTACGGTTTGAACACAAATTATGCGCTTGCCTCGACTGAAGAAAACGTGCTTGCTAATACAAAAAAAACGGTCACACTAAGCAATCTAAGTTGTGACACGCTTTATCATTACTCCATTCGTGTGCAAAATCAAGATGCGAGTGATACGTATGATACAGCGGACGCAGTGTTTCAAACTCTTCCCTGTGGCCTAAAACTGGATTTGTTAAAAATGACAAAAACTACTGCCCGAGCCAACAATATCTACAGTGATGGCTGGTCATGGGAGTTTGATTTGACAATATGGAATATGAATGAAAATAATCTAAAAATGAAATTCGCTCTTTGGAGTGGCGCTACCACTTTTTCAGCAGCAAGTAATATGCAATATTCAGCCAACGGCACTACTTGGCAAAATATTGCGAGCGACAACAGCTATGATGCGAATGGGCTTAATATTGCCGGCATTGATACTGACTCAGTCGCTAGTGGTCGACAGCTCAAGATTTTGGTTCGACTAAAGGTGCCGATCGGGACACAAGTGGGTCAATACAACTCTAGCTATGGAATTTTGACGGAATGATTGTAATCCGGATCAGAGCAAAAAGGTAAAAGCAATTTGTTGTTTCGGGATTGCAATTACCAAACAATAGACAATTCAAACAAAAAAGTATTAAAACAATTTCAGCTATGATTAATTTTAAATATTTGTTTACAATTATTTTTGTTTTATTTTTTGCTCTGACCATATCTGCGCGTGCTTCGGAAATAAGCGGTTTTATCAGCACTAATCCGCTCAACCCCTCCTTACCCTATGACAATGTATCGTTACCCGGAAACACTCCTGGTAGCAGTGGCGGCTCTGAACAAGTTTATGTAATTGAATCAAAACAGAAAATAGATATTTCAAACCCCACAAACATAAAAGTAAGCGAAGAAATATTGGAACAAATCTCTGCCGACGAAAAAAGTGAAGCGGTAATTGTTCTCGCCATGACATATATCGCCAACCACACCTTGGTGCGTGCATCCAATAAAAAAATTTATCTAATCGAAGGCGTTTACAAAAAACCAATTCATAACTTGGGTGAACTGGGGAAATATCGTGGTCAAAAAATATTTGAATATGCTGATTTTGAGTTAGCATCATACCCCGATCGAAATTATTTGAACGGTGAATTGATCCGTGAAAAAAACAGCAAAGATATATTTGTTTTGCGAGATGGTAAATTGAAAAAAATAATAGGACTGAGTGAACTTAGAAATAAATATTTTGCTAAAAAAATAAATTCACTTTCCCGAGAGGAAATGATTATTTATAAGTACAGCTAATAATTATAGATTTTTAGCCTAATAAAATTAATTAATTAAATATTTTTATTTATTATTAGTTAAAATTTGCCAAAAATTTAAACAAGAACAATTTAGAAAATAACCCGCTAGTATTTGCAAAAAACACTTGACATTTTGTATTTAAACTGCTATTGTATGTTTATGATTATCACAGCGTGAACATAGAATATTTATGTTTCATTAAAAGCTAGCGTAGAACGGAGGTTTCTACAAGTCGCATATGTTTTCGGATTAGTACGAATAATTTTAGAAAATTAAAATACTAATAAATCGCGGAACGCGATACTAAATAAAGTGTATGAAACTAGGTATTTCAAAAGGAAGGGTGTTGAAAAGTTTTGGAAAATTTTTGCACATTTCTATCATGTTTTTAATGGTAATCAATATGTCCTTTTTGGGGACTTTTTTTGTTTCACCAGTAACTGTGTCGGCAACTGGAACCGAGATTTTTAGCGATGGCGTTGGTGATGTTTCCGATAATTGTGTAAATTCAGCTAACGAAAATCAGCTGGACGATGACCCCGATGGTATTGGGAGCGCCTGCGATGCTTATCTTTGTATCGCTAGTGGTGAAGAGCTCTGTGGTAACAATGTAGATGAAGACTGCAACGGTCAAATGGAAACATGTGAATCAAAGGTTTCGGTAACTGCTACAAAAATAGTCTGTCCAAGTCAAAGTGATTTACCAGATTGGGGCGGTAGGTCAGAAGCGATTACCTCTGATACAGCAAATATATTTTTAAGCGAGCACGAAAATTGTCACTTAGAACCTAATTGGTATTTTCAGTGGTCAAATACAGGACAAGCATATTATGATGATAATCTTGGTGTAATTGATGGGTTCAACACAAGTGAAGCGACTAAAGAAAACGGTCAAACAACATTTTTTGTTGACAGTAGCAAAGATATTGCGGTGCGAGAGGTGATGCAGGATGGTTATTTGCGCTTTAGCGGTGTAGATGGCGGAAATGATAGCGCCGAGATGTGGTGTGGTAATGATATTGAATTTTATGACAATTACGATTTTATAGTTAATCCCGAAATAGGTAATCACTATTATTGTGTCGCCTTCAATGTGGCCACAACTCCAACAGAACCAACATGTGATTACAGTGTTTCTGGAACTAAATACAATGGAAACAGAGAGCAGACTATGGCTGGTTGGGAAATTCAACTGTTTAATGGTGACACCATGATTGCAACAACAAGCACAAATATTGACGGCAATTACTCATTTGCAGATCTCTGTGCTGGAGATTACTCAATTCACGAGGTCGTGCAACGAGGATGGAGACAAGTTTCGCCATATCAGGGTGGTGACACAAAAGATTATTTTGATGTGACTTTGGGCGCAGGCGATATGGCAAGAATCGCAAGTCTGCCCACGTATGATTTTTTTAATGAGCCTGGAATTTGTGGTTACAAATACAATTCTAAAACTGAAGCCAAAGTAGCAGCTTGGCCTATTTATTTGAAGTCAATAGTGAAGCACGAAGATTCAGAAACAACTTATGACGTTTTGTCAGATAATGTAACCGGACAGGACGGAGAGTATTGTTTCTTCCCTGAAAACGGTAGTTATCGTATCGAAGAAATGATTGGTGGTGACTGGGAATATGGTGATTGGACAGTTGCGGC
>JBBRXK010000096.1:0-4505 GCA_038248465.1 Patescibacteria group bacterium
CCTCAACAAAGCTTTCTATAAATTTATGTATTGGCTTTACAATCAGGCAGATGCCATCGTGTATCCGACAGAGTTTGCCAAAAAATTGTTTCCAGATATAAATGCAAAATTAAAAACTGAAGTTATTTCCAACGGTGTTGATGTTCGACGTTTTCGAAAACAAGAGGCAGGTGAATTTATCAAAAAATACGGTTTGGACAGAACTAATAAACACATACTTTACGTTGGTCGTTTCCATCCAGAAAAATCCATTGATACTTTGATCATGGCGACACCGTTAATCGTGCAAAAATACCCGAAGGCGCATGTGATTTTGGTAGGTTTTGGGCATCAAGAAGAAGCAATGAAAAAATTAGCAATCAAAATCGGTGCTCAAAAAAATATTACTTTCTGTGGCAAGGTCAGTGATGAGGATCTGGTTTTGGCATACAATGTGGCTGATATCTTCGTCTTGCCGTCACTCGCTGAGTTGGAGGGCATGGTGGTACTCGAGGCCATGGCTTGTGCTACACCGCTTCTCATCGCCGATGCCAAAGACAGTGCTTCAACTTATTTTGTTAATGGGAACGGATATTTATTTGAAGCCAAAAATCAACAGGACTTAGCAGACAAAGCACTTAAATTACTCAGTGATGGAAAGCTACTCACAGAGATGTCGAAAAAAAGTCTCGAGACAAGTTTGAAATACGATATAAACTATAGCGCCGACAAACTGCTCGACTTGTATTACTCACTATTATAAAAATGCAAGAATACATTTTTGAAGCAAAAAATATATATTATCGAAAAAATGATTTCAAGTCGGGCCGTCCGACTTTGATTTTTATTCACGGTATTTCTGGCTCTTGCTCAGCCTGGTTTCCTTACGAGGAAAAATTTGAAAACAACTACAATGTTTTGACTTTTGATCTACGCGGTCATGGAAAGTCTATTAAATATCGAAATTGTGACGACTATGCGTTGCCGAAATTTGCTGAAGATTTTTTTGAATTAATCACATTTTTAAAAATTGAAAAATTTATTTTGATTAGTCATTCCTTCGGAGTCTTAGTGGCTTTTGAATTTATCGCCAAGCACTTGGATATGCTCGACAAAATCGTGTTTCTTAGTCCAAACTTTTCTCCCGGTAAAATATTTTCTGCTAAAATCCTCAAACCCCTTTTGGGTTTAACTAGCATGCTGAATTTTTTGCCCTTTTGCGCTGATCCACACAAGCACATTGATTACAACAAATATCCGAATTCGGGGGACTGGAATATTCCGCGCATGATTGCCGATATCAGCAACACCGGCTTGCGGGCATATCTCTTTGGCACCAAGCAATCATATGGCGTTGATTACGAGAATTTGCTGGACAAGATAAATATCCCCACACTTATTTTACATGGCGAAAAGGACAGTATTTTTCCGATTGCCAGTGCCAGGGCGATGCACAAAAAAATAAAAAATTCTCAATTTGTAGAAATTAAGAATTCAAATCACATCTTGGTGTTAAATAATTTTAACGAAGTTTCAGGCGCGATTGTTCATTTTGTGGCGCCTCTTTCTTCCTCAGTTTTTTAGCAAAGACGAGATAGACGAGGAGCGTTGCTATTCCAATTCCTAAAGTAATCAAACCAAACATATCAAAGTACTTGGTAATGCGTAAATAGGAGTGTCCAAAAAAATAGCCAATCAATAGAAGCGCGATAGTCTTCAAGATTGTGCCCAGAGCATTATAAAACAAAAACTTTTTAAAAGGAATGCGAGCGACACCAGCAGCAAAGAGAAAAAAGGCGCCGAGACCATGTGCGATTTTACCAAATAATATCGCTTTAGCAGTATTTTTGTGATAGTAGTCCTCCAGTTCAGACAAGTGAGAACTTTTTTTTCGAAACATTCTTTTGCCAAATTGTCGACCAGACTTGCCAAGATAATAAAAGAAAATATCACCCACTAAATCTGAAATTACAATAACGAGTATTCCAATAAATGGATTCATGAGGTTTTGTGCAACAACAAAACCAGCCATGATTGTAGCCAGCGGACCCTCGACCAGTACAGCAACAAATAGTAATAAATATTGATATTCAATTAAGTTGAAATATATATGTATCAGTGTCTCCATCTTTTAATTGTATCATTTACCTGATAATTATTCAATAAATAAAAAGTTGTTATATAAAGGACTTGTAACAAGGTCTTGGCATATAAGCTAATTTAATATTTGTATGATAAAGTCAATTGAAAAAATACCTCCTTTTTATTTGGTAATAATAAATTTTGGGATTGTGGCGGTTTTGGGCGTAATCGATTATCTTTCAGGAGAAGAATTTTCTTTTTATATGTTTTATTTTTTTCCGATAATAATTATTTCTTGGTATGTTGGAAAAAAAATTGGCTATTCATTTGCTATCGTTTGCATTTTGGCCTGGTTAATAGCTAAGACCATGAATCATCATTTTTATTCAAACAATTTTGTTTTTGTAAGTAATGCGTTGATGCGATTTTCTGTTTTTTTTATTGTTGCTTTTTTGATGAGCAAAATTAAATCAAGCTCAATAATAATTACCGAATTGGATCAAGCGAGGCAAAGAGAGAAGACTGTCGCCGAGACTATGCAAAAGATGGTGAGCATAATTGCTGAAACTATTACTATAAATAATTCGGAAATAATCAACTGGGTAGATACAAAAAAGAGGAACGGACAACAAGCGCCAGAGAAAGTTGAAAAAGCCAGTCGGGTGATAGGCAAATCAATGCGAGCGCTAACTGAGGTGTGCTTTGATACCTATGACGATAAAAACCAGCACATCGACTTTATCCAAAAATTAAAAAAAAGAATAGAGGATATTGAAAATAGTGCCGGTCAAGAAAACAATAAACTTTAAAGAGCTTTATTTATTTCGTTGATTAGTTTGGTGGTCAGGGCAATATTTTTGTCATGCGATTTGCCGAGTATGTCCTCGGCAAAAATCTCTGCTCTTTCAAGCCCTTCGCTAAGTTTGGTTTCGCCGCCTGGTGCGATAGCGACAAAACTAACGCGCGCGTCTCTTTCATTTGTCTCGCGCTTGATAAGCCCGATTTTTTCCATAGGTAGTAGTAAGCGCGTGATGCCAGAAGCAGTTAGTCCTACTTTTTCCGCTAGATCAATTCTACGCATTTTTTGATCCTCAGATTTGCTTAGGTGGTAGAGAATGATAAGTTCATTAAAACTAATACCACCAAGACCACTATCTAGTCTGCGGTTTAGTTTGGTATTGAGCTTGGCAAGGGTCATGAAAAAGTCAGTTCCCAAATTTAATTTTTTCATAACTTTATTTATATTGAATAATGCTTGATATGTCAAACATATATCAATTAATAAAATATGTCAATATTCTCTGCTCGGTATGTATTTTCTTGGCTTAAATTCCCGAAAGGGAGTATAATAGAATAGAAATGCCTTAAAAAATAATTAATAAATATTATGGAAGAAGAATTAAAAAAAAGACTCGATGCTCAAGATACTCTCTTGGCGATGATTTATAAATCGGTGGAGAAAACCAGAAAATATTTTATGTGGACTCTGATCGTGAGCTTGGTGATGTTTGTTTTGCCGCTACTTGGATTGTTTTTTGTAATTCCTGTGTTTTTGAGAACCTTAACTGGTGAGCTCGGTAATGGATTTTTTTAAAAAATTATAAATAGTTTATCGATGCGTTTTTTTATAAGATTTTTTTGTACAAAAAAAATAGCTTTATTCAATTTTGAGTATTTTGTATTCTATTTCCTTGTCTTTTATTTCTACCTTGATAATCTCACCAACCTTTTTGCGCATGAGTGCTTGGCCGATGGGAGAGTTGTGTGAAATAATTCCTTGACTTGGATTGGTTTCAGTGGAACCGAGAATTTTGTATTGTTTGATTTTGTCATTGACGCTTACTTCTACGATAGAACCGAGCTGAACACGGCCGTTGGCACTGGGATTGATTATTTCAGAACGATTCAACAAATTTTCGATGTCGATTAGGCGTTGATTGATGCCGCGTAGTCTTCCTTTGGCTATTTGGTAGGCGGCATTTTCCGAAAAATCACCCATGAGAGCGAGTCTTTTGACTTCTTCAATCGCGGGCGGGCGCACAAATTTAATAAGTTTGTGATGCTCTGCTTTGAGTTTGTTGTATTTTTCAATAGTGATGTGTTGATCAGGACGCAAATGAGAATATGTACCGATTTTTCTAGTAGGGGTGCGCATTTTATTAAATTTAGATTTATAGTATTATGATAACAAATAAACTCTATAATAGGAAATGGTATATTGTGCTATAATTGATAGAGCGATAATTTGATAAATAATAATTATGTTTGGCACAAAAAAGACGAATAAATATAAAATAATTTTGAATAACAAGACCCTTGATTATATTTTTAAAAAAAGTAAGCTATCCAAACACGTAAAACTGGCAGTACGTTCGGATGCCAGTATTCTCGTCAGTGCGCCCACCTTTGTATCGCAAAAAAGAGCAGAGTCCTTTATGCGATAA
>JBBRXK010000097.1:0-4416 GCA_038248465.1 Patescibacteria group bacterium
CAAATAAGGGTAAGGTTTAAATGAGATGAGTGTACCCAACTCGCTCATTTATTATCCTGACGCATTTTTGTCATCCTGAGCGAAGCCGAAGGATCTGTAATGCGTCTCAAAACAGAAAAACACTTTTATTTTTTTCACGCATTATAGATCCTTCGGCTTCGCCCGAAATGACAAAAAAGGCACCGAAATGAGAAGGGTTGGCATAATTTTTTATACCCACATAATGTTTAAAAAACCTAGATTTAAAATTTTAAAAAATAACATGATAAAAAAGTCTTACCTTATAGCTATAATATTTTTAGTAATTTGTGCGCTGTCTTTTGTATTTTTAATGAAAGGCGTGGCGAAGGAAGATGTTTTGGTCAAAAACGAGGTAGTCGAAGTATGGCAAGCATTTGTAGAAATAAATAATATAAAAATTTCTGTGGAATTAGCTGATACCGATGACACGCGACGTCTTGGCCTTAGCTACCGACCGGAGCTCGCCAAAGATGCTGGCATGTTGTTTGTTTTGCCTAGCGAAGAGATTGGCAGGTTCTGGATGAAGGATATGAATTTTTCACTTGATATCATTTGGATTAGTAATGGCAAGATTGTAAATATAAGCAAAAATCTTCCTCCAGGTGGAGCACAACCAAAAGAAACCTATAGCTCCGAATTTCCCGTTGATACAGTGCTGGAAGTGAATGGGGGCTTTTGTGATGAGAGGGGGATCATGATCGGAAATGGTGTGATTTCGCATTTAGGTTTTTAAATTAACACTATTTCAAGAAATTAGTATTAATAATTTGCTGAACGAATTCGTGCATTCCTAATTAGATTCGTGAATTCGTAATAAAAATCAAATGAACTTAGATAAAATTTTCAACCCAAAATCAATCGCGATCATCGGGGCGAGTGACGATGAGACTAGCGTCGGCTATGCTTTGTTTGTCAATGCTAATAAGACAAAACACAAAAGAAAAGTATTTCCCGTAAATATTAAAAAGAAAAAAATATTGGGACACTCGTCTTTTGCCAGCGTGCTCGATATAAAGCAAAAAATAGATTTGGCCGTCATCGCTACGCCTGCCTCAACTGTGCCATATGTGCTTGCGGATTGTGCCAAGGCAGGCATCAAGGGAGTGGTTATTATTTCTGCGGGGTTCAATGAAGTCGGGAAAGAAGGTCTGGCCTTGTATGAGCAGATTCGAAAAATATCTCTGGATAACGATATGCGCTTGGTCGGTCCAAATTGCCTTGGTTTTATTATTCCCGGAATTGATTTGAATATGAGTTTTGCTACTGAGCAGGCGCTTCTCGGACAAGTTGCCTTGATTTCACAAAGTGGCGCAATCTGTACGGCGATTCTCGACTGGTCTATCGAGCACAAAGTTGGTTTTAGTAATTTTGTTTCAATTGGTGCGGCTCAGGACGTCGGTTTTTCTGATTTGATAGAATACATGGCTAATGACAAAAAAACAACGAGTATTGTTTTATACATGGAGTCACTCAAAAATCCCGCTCGATTTATCGAAGTGTGCCGAAGAGTCTCAAAGACCAAGCCAATATTTGTTTTGAAATCAGGACGCAGTGCCGCGGGTGCTAGTGCTGCCAAGTCACACACGGGAAGTTTGGCAGGCAACGACAAGGGGTTTGACGCGCTCTTTCGTCAGGCCGGCGTGGTTCGACTCGACAATATTCAAGAGGTTCTCGACATCATAATGTTCTGTTCTAGTAAATGTAAGAACGTCGGTAAGCGTTTGGCAATAATCACAAATGCTGGAGGTCCAGGGGTGATAAGCACTGATTCGCTATACAAGCATGATGGAGAGCTAGCGAAGTTGAGTAAAGATACAATAGCAAAACTGAATACAAAATTACCAAGTTCTTGGAGCAAGGGCAATCCGATTGATGTGATTGGGGACGCTGACCCTAGGAGATTTAAAGATGCCCTAGATATTTGCATTCAGGACAAAAAAATCGATAGCATCCTAATTCTCTTGTCGCCTCAGGCCATGACCAAATCTCTGCTTGTAGCTAAAGAAATCAGTAAAATTAAATTGCCCAAGGATAAATTTATTTTTGCTGTGTTTATTGGCGGATCCGAGGTAGATGAGGGTAGAAAGTGGCTAGAAAAATTTAATATTGCGATCTTTGAAACGCCAGAACGAGCGATTATTAGTTTTATGAAAGTAATTTCCGTAAAAAAAGAAAAATTAGAAATTGAAATAAATAAAGCAAAATTAGCAAACATAAAAGTTCACAAAGAAAAGGTTGCGCAAGTAATTAACAAGGTCAGACTCGAGCAAAGAAAACAACTTAGCGAATCCGAGGCCAAAGAAGTTTTGTCTCATTACAATATACCGGTGCTTGAATATGAAATTGCAAATTCCGAAGCTGACGCCATATCAATGTCACAAAAACTTTCGTATCCTGTCGCCATGAAAATCTTGTCGCCAGACATCTTGCACAAGATTGATTGTGGGGGAGTAGCGCTAAATATTAATAGCCAAGAGGAAGCAAGACTTGCTTACACGAGAATTACGCGCTCCGCAAAAACACACCACCCCAAAGCGGACATCAAGGGCGTATATATTGAGCCGATGCTAAGGTCAGATTTAGAACTGATTATCGGGCTTAGTCACGATCCCGTACTCGGGCCATTACTCATGTTTGGCCGAGGAGGGTCAGAGGTAGAACTATACAAAGACATTTCGTTTGTGTCCCTGCCACTTCAGATTGATGATATTATTGAGATGATAGCAGAAACAAAAGTTTACGAGAGGATTAAAGGTTATCGAAATATGCCGGGCATTGACCTGGAAAAATTGCTTTGTATAATTTACAAGGTAACATTACTAATTCAGGATTTTCCTGTCATCAGAGAGCTTGATATCAACCCATTATCCGTACATGATAAAAAAGCGACCGTGCTAGATGCAAAAATAATTCTACAATAAATTATTAAAAAATCCTGAATTTTCTCAGGATTTTTGCTAAAAAAAATCGATTGCAAAAATTTAATATATTAGATAAACTATACATGTAATATCTATGAAAATTAATTAAAAAATATGACAGAACTTAAGCTGTACAATACTTTGTCTAGGGAAAAAGAGGTTTTTAAGCCGATTAGAAAAGGAGAGATTGGCTTGTATACTTGTGGTCCAACTGTTTATGATTTTGCGCATATTGGAAATTTGCGTACCTACATTTTTGAAGATGTGCTAAAAAGAGCGCTCAAGTTTAACGGCTACAGCGTAAAGCATGTTATGAATATAACAGATGTGGGCCATTTGACGGGAGACATGGACATGGGCGAAGACAAGCTCGAGAAAGGAGCTAGGCGAGAAGGAAAAACAGCTTGGGATGTGGCTAAATTTTTCGAAGAAGCGTTCATTGCTGATTTAAAAAAAATAAACATTGAAATGCCTGATAAATGGACGAGAGCCACGGAATATATCAATGAACAAATCGATTTAATAAAAGTTTTAGCAGAAAAGGGCTTTACTTATAAAATTAGCGATGGCGTATATTTTGATACGGCAAAATTTGAGAATTATAACAAATTATCACATCTTGATTTGGATACTTTGCGTGAAGGAGCGAGAGTTGAAAAAAATGAAGAAAAAAGAAATCCAACCGATTTTGCACTCTGGAAATTTTCGCCACAAGACTCAAAAAGGGATATGGAGTGGGAAAGCCCTTGGGGCATTGGTTTTCCTGGTTGGCATATTGAGTGTTCGGCTATGAGCAAGGCTGAGCTAGATGATCAGCTCGATATTCATTGCGGAGGCATCGACCACATCAATGTTCATCATACAAACGAAATAGCCCAGTCAGAAGTAGCTTTCGGCGGAAAGTTTTTTAACTATTGGATGCATGGCGCATTCTTGAATATTGAGGGCGGCAAAAAAATGGCCAAGAGCGATGATAATTTTTTGACCCTGGAAAACGCATTTACGAAAAAAGGGATCAATCCTCTTGTATACAAATACGCCACGTTGCAAACTCACTATCGTAAGCCGATGGAGTATTCGGAAGAATCAATTTTGAATGCGCAATCTGGTTTTGCGCACTTGCAAAACCAGGTTCGGGCACTCGGCGGCGAAGAGGGTTATATTATCAAAGAATATAAAGATGAGTTTTTAAAAGCGATTAATGACGATTTAAATATGGCAAGCGCCCTGGCAACTGTTCAGGAAATGTTAAAATCAGAATATGAAAATACAGATAAATTAGCGACGGTTTTAGACTTTGATTTGGTCTTGGGCCTGGGTTTAAATAATTTGATAACAAATGATTTGTCTCCCGAAATTCGTAATCTTCAGAAATTAAGAGATATTGCTCGGCAAAATAATAATTGGACCGAATCAGACAGATTGCGAGACGAGATTCAGGACAAAGGCTATGTGGTAGAGGATGCAAAGAAAG
>JBBRXK010000098.1:0-4395 GCA_038248465.1 Patescibacteria group bacterium
TTATTCCCGTCCTGGCGCCCAGGTGGTGGAATTGGTAGACACGAGGGACTTAAAATCCCTTGACAGTGATGTCATGCGGGTTCGATTCCCGCCTTGGGCACAAAACAAAAGACAAGCCGACTAAGGCTTGTTTTTTGTTTTGTGTTTTTTTTCTACCGAGCTTTAGCTCAGGGTCGTCGAGGCTTTAGCCTCCCGAAAAACTGCATATTATACGCGAGCTTAAAATCTCTCCGAACCTCGGCTAAAGCCGGGTAGAAATTTTATTAATTACTTGCTAGTGGCATAAGCGAAAGATAAAACTCGAAAATAAATTAATCTCTCCACTCATTCATTAATTCATTGTTGATATCAGCTACTTCGTCTTCGCTAAGTCCCCGATCCAAAATTTCATCTTCGTTAATTTCAATTTTCTTTTCTAGCAAATTAATAAACTCATCGTTTCTAATTATTTTCACCTTCTCATTAATGCCCTCTTTTAGTTCCAAAACTTTTCTCCGTAAATCCAAGTCGTCACTCACAAAAGTTAAATCGTCTTTGGCTAATTTTTTTATAACATTCAAGGTGTATTCAGGTCGCTCGGAATTATTTCTGCTAGCGTTTTTCCATTGTCTAAAAATCTCTACAATTTTTTCGTCCGCCGATTTATTGTAATTATCCCTGGGCGAATAAATTACTTGTATATTACCAAGGTCGATTCTATCACCCATGGCATCCAAACTATCAAAAACCAAAACGACGGTTTTTTGTTTTTCACCCAACCACTCTTTTATAACCCCGATTAATATTTTATCAAATTCTTTTTCGGAAAGTATAGCAAGGCTTCCGGCTAAATTGTTGGCATCAATTAAATAATTCATATTTATACAAAAAATCCAAGCTAAACACCTGGACTTTCTGATTTACAATAATTTTATTCTTTAGCAATGTTCCACTTAAGAAGTTTATCGATCACTTTGCGACTGGTCTGCACGTTTACAACATAGTTGTAGTACTCTGGTGAATCCAATCTTTTTAGAATGTCTGCCTTGCCCTGATAATGGCTCTTCATGTGCTTGATCTGCCCTGCTATCTCCTCGGGTTTCACAGTGATTTTTTCCACCTTGGCAATTTCTCTAATCAGCAAAGAAGCTTTTACTCTTTTGATGGCATCAGCCAGCATGTCGAGAGTAAGTTGCGCCTCTGTTTTGCCCATGCTACTCAAATAATCTTCGTATTTTCCACCTTGTTCGGTTATGCCTTGCTCGAGCTCAGACAACATGCTTTTACTTTCTTGCTCAATCAACATTTGCGGAATATCACCAAACTTGGTTTTTTCGAGAATCTTTTCAATCATTTCTTTTTCACTGTGCCTTGCTATATCTTTTTTCTTTTCCGATGCCATGCCTTTCTTGATATTCTCTTTCATCTCCGCTAAGTTTTTTAGTCCAAATGATTGCGCAAATTCATCATATATTTCTGGCAACTCTCTCTCATATATTTCAACGATTGTTACCTTGAAGTCCACCATCTTGCCTGCAATATTTTTCATATAATGGTCACTCGGGTAAGGCAAGCTAAAGTTTTTTATTTCTCCTTTTTTAGCACCAACGATCTGTTTGTCAAAACCAGGAACTAGATTATTTTCACCGATAAGAATCGCTGTTGACTGCGCCTGTCCACCTTCTACTGGTACTTTGTCGTGAAACATTTGCACATCGATGAGCACTTTGTCACCATCTCGCACCTCCCTGTCTGCTAGCATCTCCTTGGCTTTCATGTCTTTTAGTTCTGTCAAAGTTTTTTCTATTTCTTCGGTGCCAACTTCCGCTTTTTTTTCTTTGATGCCAAGCTCTTTGTATTTTCCTAGTGTAAGTTCGGGAATGATTGCGACCACTATTTTATATTCCATCGGATTTCCTGGTGCTAGTTTGCTAATTTCAATTTTTGGTTGACCAATCAATTTCCCCTCGCCAAGTTCTAATAAAGCCTTGTCAAGAGTTTTGCCAATAGCGATGCGAGCCGATTCTTCGAGTATGGCCATCTCGCCAACTTGTTGCTTCAAAACCTCGAATGGTATTTTTCCAGAACGAAAACCATCAATTTTCACTTCTTTGGAAATCTTGTTTACTCCTTGCTCAATGTAGGGCGCAAACTCATCGACAGAGAGTTCGACCAATAATTCCGCTTGCCCTTTTAGCTCTTCTTGTTTTGTTACCTTCATATAGTATTCAAATTATTTTATCATTTTACAAATATATCACGAATGCACGAATTCTGTCGAAACACGTTTCAAAATATGATTCGTGCATTCGTGATATATTCGTAAATTCGTAATATTTTTATTTATCAAACACTTCACTAAAATTTGGTGCCACTTGTTTTTTCCGAGACATTATTCCCGGTATATATACTCTTTTGTTTTCTAGTTTTGCGTCGAGCGCTAATTCTACCTTCGCCACGTCGCGACTAATTACCAAAAACTTTGATCCGATATTTATAATGTCAGTCAAAAATAGTATGACGCTGTGGTAATTTTCGGCCTTAAACATTTTTTCCATCTCAACGAGCAAAGAATCCTCACGGGCTTCGAATTGACTAAGGTCGGCAGTTTCCACCTGGCCAATGCCAAATTTATTCTCGCCAATTATAAAATCTTTAAAATCGCTTTTGATAATTTCCACATCACTCAAATCTGAAATATCAGAACGCACTTTGAAAATTTCCATGCCAAGAGCCTGCCAATCATCGATCTCGGCAAGTCCTGCCAAATTCTCGATCATGTTCTTGTCAATCTCAGTACAAGTTGGCGATTTAGTAATCACGGTGTCAACCAAAATAGCTGACAACATAAGTCCAGCTAGTTTCTGATCGATAGCAACGGTTTTGTTCATGTACAGATTGGCAATCAAGGTACAACTAGAACCCCACGGTTTTATTGTAACCTCAATTGGCTCTTTGCCACTAAAATCTAGTTTATGATGATCTAAAATTTCTAGCACTCTGGCCTCAGCAACGCCATCAGCAGATTGAGTAGCTTCGTTATGGTCTACCAGTATCACATTTTTGCCAGCTAATGAATCGATTCGAATGGGTAAAACAAAGCCAAACTTTTCCAAAATATATTTAGTCTCTTTGTTCGGCTCGCCGGCTATTGCCGGTAAATATTTATCCGTATCCTCTAAAGAATTTTTTAGTCTAGCATAACTAATCGCCGCCGCCACTGAATCTAGGTCGGGTGATTTGTGTCCGATGATGTAAATATTGTCGTTCATATATTTATAAAATTTACCTCACCCGTCCCTCTCCTACAATAGGAGAGGGGGCTAAGTGATTTTATTTTTATTGTATTTCTTGTTTTGTTTATTCAGTTTTCATAAGCATCCGAAATTATTTCACCTCTTCAACTTCCTCTTCCTCTACCGCAGTCTCTTTCTCCGCCACCGCCACTACCGCATCTTTATCCTTGCCCGCTTGCAATATGTCCACATTCCAACCTGTCAGCTTCGCCGCGAGACGTGCATTTTGCCCGCCTTTGCCGATGGCCAGTGACAATTGGTCTTCAGCTACATAAACTTTGGCTTTTTTGTCATTTTCATTTATTTCTACGCGAATGGTTTTGGCTGGAGACAAAGAGTTGCCGATAAAAATTTTAGGGTCTTCGTTGTATTCGATGATGTCAACTTTTTCGCCACCGAGCTCCGAGATAATAGTTTGAATACGTGATCCTCTTTGACCCACACAAGATCCGATCGGATCAACATTGTCCGACTCAGTATAAACTGCCACCTTGGATCTGGCGCCAGCTTCACGTGCTACTGCTTTTAGCTCGATAATACCATTGGCAATCTCGGGAATTTCTAGCAAAAATATTTTTCTAAGAATCTCATCCGAGGTTCTAGATAAAAGTATTTCTGGTCCACGAGGTTTTAGAGACACTTCCTTTACATACACTTTGATACGCTCACCCGACATATATTTTTCTCCCGGAAGTTGCTCTTCGGATGGAATCACGCCCACCGATTTACCAAGATCAACGAGCACCACTCGTCCCTCGCGTCTTTGGATAACACCGCTCACTACCTCGCCTTGTTTATCTTTGAATTCGTTAAACACCATTTCTCTTTCCGCTTCACGAAGCTTTTGAATAATTACTTGTTTGGCTGTTTGCGCAGCCATACGTCCGTAGGCTTCTGGTGCATCTAGCTTGATTTTTATTTCATCACCCACCTTGGCACTTTTTTTGAGTAACAAAGCATCAGTTAATTGAATCTCCGTCTTGGGGTTAAACTTTCTTTCTTCCTCCACCACCTCACCCTCAACCGCAACTTCTTTGACTGGCTCTTCTTTGGCTTTGTAATATTTTTTCTTATCCGGCTTGCCTTTTATTTCATCTTCAAACTCTTCGTCCTCCACCAA
>JBBRXK010000099.1:0-4295 GCA_038248465.1 Patescibacteria group bacterium
CAGATAAGTCAAATCTTGCTCGGCAAGACTAAAATTGTAATAGTACAGTGGCAACTGTTTGGCTAGTCGTCCGTATCGCTCGTTCATGTTCTTGTCATCAAACAAACCAACAATCACTTTGCGTTCTGGAAAAAATAATTTATCATGATACCTGGTTACTATTGCGCTGTTATTTTCTGTGAGCGCTAAAACCTCTGTCCATTCCTGTTTGCTGGCTTGTGCTTTTTTCATGGTAATCAACAAGCCTTCGCTTGACCCAAACAAGACAAATCGTATTGATACAAAAGCGATGAGCACCACAATAATCATGCGCAGGAGATTGCGGCCAAAAGTACCGCCACTGCCCGTATCAAATAAACTCAACTGTTCATTTTGCGTCTCGTGAATTTCTGTGTCGTCTTCAGTGTCTTTTATTTTTTTATTAATAAATAAACAGAACATCCGGGTGCTACGCATAATAAACAGACTCAGCAAGGGAATAGCGCCCAAATAAACTGGAAGCCAATATCTCGTGTATGAATTGCCGATAGTAACTGCGCTAGCATCGGGATTGTCATGAAAATCCCAACTGCCGTAGTACACAACTAGAATGTAACTGCTTAACAAATATAGCGCCAAGTATAGCCATTGCCTGATTTTTTGTTTTTTGAAACGAAACGCGAATAAAACTAATCCGAAAATTGCCGGCCAATAAATCCAAGAAAACATATTAACAAAATAATTATTGAAGACGGTTTGGCTCTGTTCAAAATTGTAGCCAAAATGAAATATTGTATTTTTTATTAGCTTCAGTTTTTCCATAGCTAAAGACCAACCGCTCCAAATACCAGAAGTAACTAGGCCTGTGCCAGTGTTAGCAAGAGTTGCAATCGACTGATTCATCTGCGGATAACCACCATAAAAATATGATCCATAGAGAAGATTGTTGTAATAAAACATCGGCGACATCGCCAAAAATAAGCCGAGCAAAAAAATAATTACCTTTATGAATCCGGCGCGTCGTATATTGAATGCCCACAAAACAAAAATCAAGGGCGCCAGCCAGAGCAGTTCTGATGTTCTTGTAATTATACATAGGCCAAAAAAGATACCCGCAAGAGCGGAAAAAAAATAATATTTGGAATATTTAATATTTAGAATATCTTCAATCTTTTTGGGCGCTTTGGGGCTGTCCCCTATCAAAACGGCAAAATACAAGGCGATAATAAGTAGTACCGTAAACAAAACATTGTGAAACATGCTCCGAGCGCTATAATAAATAAACGGCGGGAAAAAGACAAGGATAAGCGTTGACCAAAACGCATTGTGCTTGCCGAAGATTTTTCTGATTAGCAAATAATAAAATACGAGGCCGAGGCTGGCAAAAATCGGCGTGAGGTACGGGATTATTTTGTATGAAAAAAAACTGGCAATTTTGCCATAAATAATTATGATGCCCAAAAAACTAACAGGTTTCATGATGCCATGATCCGAGCGAAAACTTCGCGGACGCATGATATCATCAACTTGCAGATTGTAATTTTCTGTCAAACTAATTTTCCCTTCCTGAGCGAAGAGTTTCGCAAAAACATAATTCGCTGTTTCATCAGGCGAAATCCATTTTACAAAATCAGGATTGACATCAGGATTGCTTGAATAGGCCTGTGTAAAATATAAAAAACTAGCAGTCCCGAGTAAAAACAAAATAATCAAAAAACCAAGAATCAATTCTTGCCAATACCTAATAATATATTTTTTCGTTTTGGGCAGTATTTTCACAATTTTTTCTAATCTTCGTAATTAGATTTTATCAAATATTCAATCTTTTAGCAATAAAAAAACCTACCATCGGTAAGTTTTTTTTATTTGACTTTTTATTAATATATTCCCAAGAGTCTAAAATCATCGGCTGTGCCAACCTGTGTCCAATTGTAATTCATATTGGCATCAATATTTGTCGCGGCTGTTACTGTTATCGATTTTGTATCAAGATATTGCCAAGCACCACCATCCGTGCTGATAAACACCCTGATATCATAATTCCCAGCGCCGAGTCTCCCAAAATTACTCTGGGTCAAGTTGTATTCCATATACTTATAATTGACATATCTTTCCGGCGATTCAATCTTGGATACAAAATTACCATCGCGTGATAATTCGTGTCGAATTTTGAAAGAATTCACATTGTAAATACCAGATACTCTAGTCAGCACTTGCACTTCTTCATTGGAGCCAAAGTATGTTCTCGGATTACTAGTGGTATATCGATAATATCCATCATAATATCCCATCGTACTAAGTTGTGTCCAGTTGTATCCGTATTGAGCGTTATTGTTTGTGTTTGGTCTTGGATTATTGTAGAATGCCGGTTGTACATAATTTGAAACTACCGAAATATTTTTTGAACTAAGAGTGCTGTATGCGCCTTTGTTAAATTTTATGGAAGATTTTATTGTGTATTCTCCAGCCGTAAGTGGTCCGAAGTTTGTCCAAGAATAGTTATACGCCCAAATCTGACAGTTTGGAAACAATTCATTAAGCTCATTGGTTTTATAGAGACGGCCATTGACAAATAGTTCAAATTTGATCTTGAAGGTGGTAACGCCTTTGATGTGCGTGTTATTTACCATTGCATAAACCTCTTCATTGCTATAAAAAGTGTTACTTTGGTTTTGCATTTCATATGCGTATGCTCCCAAACTACGAACACTTTTGCCTGTCTGCATATATTGGTATTCATAGCTAGGATTTTGACAACTGTTATAATTATTATTGTACTCAAAAGTAGAATCATAATTGTTCGAACCAGTCACTCTGAAAGTTTTTGCTTCCAACTTTTTGAAGGCAGCACCATCAACAGAGATCATTGCATTCAAACTATAGTTGCCTGCAGGTAATTTACCAAATTCATCCCAATACCAAATTTCTGCCCACCAGCTTTTGTTTGGTCGATAGACAGGTGACAACATATCACGATTTACATTTCCACGTATTTCATACCTAAATTGAAAGGTGCTAATGTTGGTGATAGCAAAAATCCTAGACAAGGCAAATACTGATTCATTGGTAGAGAAATCATATTTTTCGTTTGTGATTTCGTATTCCCATTGGCCAGTCTGACGAGTGCCTGCACCCATTTTGGTCAAGCGATAACGATAGCTGGTCGCAGTAGCAGCATTTAGCTCAAAAAAAGGCATGAGCAGTGACAAAATAATTACTGGGATTAGAATTCTTGTAAATTTTTTTAACATATTTTTATATTTATTATATTTAAAACGAATTTCAAATTTTAAAACATATTACTGATAATTTGTGGTCAAGCAAGTAGAACGCCAAGTTCTGTTTTGTCATTTATCCATTGCTCATCTTAATTATTTCACCCACGAATAAACTAGCAATTTATTATTAATTTGTCAATACCTATGCTATCCTTTATAATATTCTAACACATCTATATTATAAAACAATTATAAACTCGTATTTTGAAAATAATTATTGAATAATATAAAAAGATTTGGCTTTTGTTTTTTAGCCAAATCTTTTTTGATTTTTGTATTTAAGTTTTCTTATTTCAGATTTATCTTGATGAATGCATCTAAATCGTCTTTGGTTTCTTTGATAAAATTGTAGCACGACCTAATCTTTTGCCGAAGCACTTCCCCCTTTGCGCTTTGATCTCTTTCCTCGTATGCACCAGCGACACGGCCATTACTCGTGCCCTCACTAACTCTATGGCTTGTTTTTCCGCTCTTGATAATTTCACTACTGTATTTGGCAACGTATTCAGACTTCATTTTTTGAGTAAAATGTTGGACTGGCGCCTGAATCGCATCTACTTGTCTGTCGATAATGGGCAACATACTCGTTTCAAAGCCCTTGGTTCCGGAAATAAACACGAGAGGCACAGCAATAATGATAGAAACCAGATAAATAACTACCGCTCTGGCCATATGCGGAAAAGCCTGAAAAATTCTTTCTAATTCTAGTATTACTTTTTCGATATGTTCATCGAGTTGCGCCCAAAATTCTTTCAATTCACTTTTGTACTTAATCGTCGCTCTGTGGTTTGGATGTTTTTTGGAAATCTCACGAACCAAATCTTCTTTCAAATCACGAAAAGCGTGATACCATTCGCTTTCATGCTTGTGCGCCAAATCCTCGATATCCATCGAGCGTACTTTGTCGGGGATAGATTCGATCGCTTCTGCTAAGCTTGCCATCAGTTCTATTTTTTCTCCTTTTTTTCCCTGCGTTGGCAATACAACATCTTTAGTGATTTTTCTCAACCCTTCTCTTGCAAGCGCGTCCCTCTTGTA
>JBBRXK010000100.1:0-4223 GCA_038248465.1 Patescibacteria group bacterium
ACGATCAAGTGTCAAGTAACTCAAGCCGACATTTAGTAAAAACTCGAGACGAGAACAAATTTCTTTGACTATTTGATCAGAGATTTTTTTGTCGCGTTCCGTAAGACTTTTGTTTTTTGTTAAGTTTTCAAAAAATATTTTGGCATTATCAATAGTTTTGGTGCTAATATCATGAATGGATTCGTCGGTAACAGTCACTACTAGCATCTCTTTTTTGAGTCGCTTGCCTTCGCAAACAGGGCAAGGTAGAACACGCATGTATTGCTCTATTTCTTTGCGAATATATTCGGACTCGGTTTGTTGGAAACGTCTTTCGAGATTGGGGATGATGCCTTCGAAACCGGTGGCAAGCTCACCACTAAAACGATCGCTTTCATATTCGACATTGTAATTTTTTTCACCAGTCCCGTACAAAACAATTTCGAGTTGTCTTTCGGTCAGTTTTTTGATAGGGGTGTTTAGATCAAAGCCGTTGCTTTCCGCTACGGTGCCGAGAATACGCATCATCCACGATTGACCGCTCGAGTGACCATGTGACCAGGGCTTTATCGCGCCTTGGGCGATGGTGAGATTTTGATTCAAGATGAGATTCGCTTCGATCTCTAGTTTTGTGCCAAGACCGGTACACTCGGGGCAAGCACCGTGTGGCGAATTGAAGGAAAAATTTCTGGGCTCTAGTTCATTCAAGCTGATACCACAATCAGTGCAGCCAAGATGTTGGGAAAATGTCTTGGTCTCATCATCCTTTTTTTTGTTTGTGGTTGTGCTGTCTTCGTTTATTATCTGAATACTGACAAGACCATTGGCGAGTTCGAGCGCTTTTGCTACAGCTTCATTGAGTCGCGCTATATCTTCCCGATCTTTGTTTACGGTGATGCGATCGATCACTATGTCCAAATTGTGTTTGAAATTTTTATTGACGCTATAGTCTTCGAATTCTTCTAAGGTCATGATGAGCTTGTCGAAACGGATGCGGGCAAAACCAGCACGGGCGATATCGCTGATATGATTTTTGTGCTCACCCTTCTTGTCTTTGATCAGTGGGGCTAGCACCACAATATTTTTATCGAGATAATTTTTGGTGATAAGTTTGATAATTTCGTCGATGGAATATGGCTTAACTTCTTGTCCGCAATTTGGACAATGTGGTACGCCGATGCGAGCAAAAAGAAGGCGCAGGTAATCGTAAATTTCGGTAACAGTCCCGACTGTCGAACGTGGATTGCGAGCGGCGGTTTTTTGATCGATAGAAATGGCCGGAGAAAGCCCTTCGATAGAATCTACATCGGGCTTGTCCATG
This sequence comes from Patescibacteria group bacterium, assembly GCA_038248465.1. Taxonomy (GTDB): domain Bacteria; phylum Patescibacteriota; class Patescibacteriia; order Patescibacteriales; family UBA12075; genus JBBRXK01. Next base: position 1,301 of record JBBRXK010000100.1, read on the forward strand.
AGACCGACAAATTGTCTGGCATAGGCTGATAGTGATTCTACATAACGGCGCTGACCCTCGGCGTAGATGGTATCAAAAGCAAGTGAAGATTTGCCTGACCCAGACAAGCCCGTAATCACCACGAACTTGTCCCGCGGGATTTCTACATTGATATTTTTGAGATTATGGACGCGGGCGCCCTTGATAATTATAGAATTGGCTGTTTTATTTTTTGGCATAGCTACTTCAATTAAGAATGAAGAATGAAGAACTAAGAATGATAAATAATAATATCAATTCCCCATTCCCAATTAATTATTAACGGAGTTTATTATACATGGAAGTTTTGGATTTTGCAAGGCCTTGCAGTGTTATATTAATGTTGGTAAACTGTAATTATAAAACGAAAGGGAGGCTGGTGATATTGGTAATAAAAGTAAAAAAAGAAAAAAAGTGATAAAATTGATAAATGTAATAAAATCCTTGTCATTCTGAACGATAGTGAAGAATCCCGTGGCTAAAACGAATAACTTGTTAAGTTGATAAAGTATTGTCATAATAGCCGCAGAATCCTTCGTTAGCACTCAGGATGACAAATTTTTATATATGCAAAACATAATACAAATAATAATCGAATTACTTCTACTCAGCGGACTTGTCGCTGTGATATTTTTGTTACTAAATAAAAAAGAGGGCAAAACCGATTCTGATGAGGTGATGAAAATGTCGGCGAATGTGACGGCGCTGCGGGAGCAGTTGTCGTATGTGTCGGAGCAGAATAATAATTTGCGCAAGGAGGTGGATGCCAAGTTGTCCGAAACGCACAAAGTTTCGCAGGAACAATTTGGGAAAACGGCGGGGATGATGCAAGAGCAGTTTGGGAAAACCGCTGGTCTTATGCAAGGCATCAATAAGCAAACACAGGAGGCTATGTCGATGGTGCACAGACAGAGTCAGCAGGTGATTGCTGAGGTGACGGAGAAACTCACCAAGCTTGATGAGACAAACAAACAAGTTGTAAACTTTTCATCGCAATTACAAAACTTGCAAGACATACTCAAAAACCCCAAACAACGTGGCGTGCTTGGTGAATATTTTCTGGAAGAAACGCTCAAAAATGTTTTGCCCCCAAATTCATACCAAATGCAATATGCTTTTAAAAACGGTGAGATTGTTGACGCGGTTGTATTTGTCAAAGAAAAAATTATTCCGATTGATTCCAAGTTTTCTTTGGAAAACTATGAAAGAGTTTTGAATTCTACCGATGCGGACGAACGCGAGCGCTACGAAAAACTATTTAGAGCGGACCTGAAAACTCGGATTGACGAGACGAGCAAGTACGTGCGACCAGGTGAGAATACCATGGATTTCGCTTTTATGTTTATTCCCTCCGAATCGATCTACTACGATCTACTCGTCAACAAAGTTGGCGCCGCCAAAATCAATACGCGTGATTTGATCGATTACGCTTTCAAAGATCGTCGGGTGATTATTGTTTCGCCGACCTCGTTCCTGGCATACTTACAAACCGTTTTGCAGGGACTTCGAGCTTTGCAGATTGAAGAGAGCGCCAAGATGATCAAGCACAATGTTGAAAAATTGGGCAAGCACCTCAATTCTTATGAAGAATTTATCAAGAAACTGGGCAATTCGATGGGAACCTCGGTAAATCATTATAATAATGCCTATAAAGAATTCGCTAAACTCGAAAAAGACGTAGTGAAAATCACCGACGGCGAAGCGAGCGTAGACCCGCTGACACTTGATAAACCTAAAACAGACTAATGACGGACGCTGATAAAAAAGCAGAAATAAAGGAGGCAATTATTAAAACAATTGTCTTTTTTGATATCTTTTCATTTCCCCTTACTACTTTTGAGATTTGGCAGTACGTAGCTTGCAAATGCAGTCTACTCGAAGTCATCGAAGTTTTAGAAGAAATTGACATGCGTATTATCGAGAACAAGAGTGCTTATTATTTTTTGCATAGTCGCAGTAGTATAATCAAAACAAGAGAGAGACGAAATAATTATAGTGACCGAAAAATGAAGCGGGCTTTGCGCATATCGCGGGTATTCAAATTCATCCCCTGGATCAAAATGATTGCCATTGGGAACATCATCGGCGCGAACAACCTAAAGGATGGCTCCGATATCGATTTTTTTATTATCACCGAGAAAAAAAGAATCTGGTTAACGCGTCTTTTCACTACCATTATCACCAAGTTTCTTTTATTGCGTCCGCGTGTCAATGATGTCCGTGATAAAATATGTCTTAGCTTTTATCTTAGCGAAGATAGTCTAAATTTGGAAACATTTCATCTGGCCAAAAAAAATGATTTATATTTTGTGTATTGGCTTGCCAATCTCGTCCCTATTTATGGAGAAGAAAATGCATACTCGGAATTTTTAGAGCAAAACAAATGGATATATGAAGTTTTACCAAATTTTGAACATTCGCTTACAACAAGTCATCGGACAATCAGTGCGCGACCAGGCTTTTTTTATCGTGGCGTTATTGATTTGTTTTTGGGCGGTCTTGAAATAAATGCAAAAAAACTTCAACTAAAAATTTTACCAAATGATTTACGTAGACAGATGAATAAAGATACGCGTGTTGTCATCAATGACGCAGTTTTAAAATTGCACGTAAATGATCGACGCGCTGCCTTCGCTGAGCAGTTTGCAGAAAAGATAAGACTCATTTCATAAACACAGTGATTACGAATTCACGAATATATAACGAATGCACGAATTCTATTACCGAAAAATATGAGTGCTATGGATAGTTATCAGTAAAAAGTTTGTTTTCTTCATAATTTTTTATTTATAAGCAACTACTTAAGGCTGTACAATAATTACTGTGGTGCATAAGTTAATTATAATTAATCTTTAATTGGCTTAATTGCGGTTTTACAAATAGTCCTATTTTTTGTCATCTCGAA
>JBBRXK010000101.1:0-4142 GCA_038248465.1 Patescibacteria group bacterium
GATTTTTTTGTTAATGAAAACGTTTTAAATCCTAGACCAGAAACTGAAGTGATGGTAGATCTTGCGCTCGATATCATCAAGAAAAATACCAAAAAAAAGATAAATCTAATTGATACTGGTACTGGCAGTGGCTGTGTCATTATTTCTATAGCTCACGAATTGCGCAAACTAAATCTTCGTACAAACGTAAATTTTACCGCTGTCGATGTTTCCAAAGAAGCATTGAATATCGCCAAACACAATGCCACAGCCCACAGTCTTGTTAATTCGATAAATTTTCAGCTTGGCAATTTACTGACGCCGATTTTAGCAACTCCTTTTGAATCGCAGACCAATCATTCGATTATTATCACAGCGAATCTCCCCTACCTGACAAAGGAGCAAATCGATTCCTCGCCAAGTATCAGAAAAGAACCGAGACTCGCTCTCGATGGTGGCATCAATGGCATGGATTTGTATATTGAGCTTTTCAAACAAGTACTTGAATTAAAAAAAATTACAAAGGCCACGATCACAATCCTGGCGGAAATAGATCACACGCAAAAAGATATTTTTGTGGCAGATTGCCAAAGGATTTTAACAAAGGCGCAAATCGAAATAAAAAATGATTTAGGTGCTTACGCGCGAGTCGTGATTATTCGTATGTAAATCGAAGTTCATATAAATATAGTTATTAAAAAAATAAAGACGCTAAGGGCGTCTTTATTTTAAATAGCTTGGATTATTGCTTATTTATTCAGATGAATAAACTATTCCCGGTCGCACCACCTGTATCCAGGTCATGCCCCGATCAAAGCCAACCTCTTGCCCGTTATCATAAAAAAACCTAGTTCGTTCAGCGGGAGAGTTTTTTCCCCAAGAGCCAAGGGCACATTTCCCTTCCATGCAAATCTGCGCCTTGCCAGTACCAATCGTATCCATTTCGAGGCGCAACTTATCGTCTAGCTCCATGGCGCTCGCTTCCATGATTACTAGATTCTTGGCCAGCACTGCTTCACCACTCTTGTCTCTGTATTCAGCACCGTCAACATAGCGCAAATAATAATTACTAGTGCGTTCGTATTTCCATTCTATTTTATCTTGCGCCAGTTTGTATGTCACACGAACTACGCTTGACGTAGCCCGTTCGGACTCTTTGGCGTCGTCTTTGAAAAGCCAAGGAATAATACGATTTCGATCAGCACTTTTATCGCTCAAATATTTTTCAAGATTCTCGCTCGAAGTATAGACATTGTGGGGGGCTTTTTTCACGGTATCGCGCCAAAAATATTTACCATTAAAAAATTCATTAATATCAAGAACTTTGTCCCGCTGGATTTTTACCAGAGCATCTGGACTGCCACCGACATGAGCATACAGAGCCGAAAGTTCCCTTGCCCAATCAACGAAATACGGACGTGCACTGCGTACTGGACCAATTTCTTTGATATTCTCACCAGAACTAAATACCCCCATGATACGAGTCATGCCTCCTTCAACCTCAGCTTCAAAAACCAAATTGGCCTTGGCTATGCCAGCATGTGGCCGGGCGTCAGCATGATTATCAATCATGACCGCCAGCAAAAAATTATTGTCCTCGCCGATTGGCACCATCACTCCATCAATTTTTCTCTCTACCAAGTTTTTGTTTGCTTCTGCTACGTTTAAACTTGTCTCTTTGTCCGTTGTTTTTAATTTTAACAAGGGATTATCATGTGGCCTGTTTATAAAATAATATAAGCCGGCAAGCAGAATGACTGACAACAAAAAAAGCGCAAGATTTATTCCGAGAAAAATCTTGGCTTTCTTTTTTCTTGAATTCATTTCCTCATCAATGTCTTTTTTGACCAGCTCTGCAACTTTGCCCGATTTTTCAAATTCTACTTTTGACAAGTCAAGACTCAAGGCTTTTTCGTCCTTCTTGCTAATATTCGCATTATCTTTGTTCACCATCGTTTTTTCCTGGGCAATTACCCTCCCCATTTATTTTATTTATTTTTTTACTTCTTTTTTTACTTCTTTTTTAATATCCGCCACTGGGGCTTCCGCGACTGCTGGTTTTACTTCCTCAAGTTCGGCTTTGTGCTCAATGGCACTTACTACTGGCTCATTGGCGTCTGACAACACCTCAAAGCTTTTTGGCAAATCCAAGTCATTAATCCTAATAATATCACCCGTGTTTTCTAGTTTTGATAAATCAATCTCTAAATGTTCGAGTAAATCACCTGGTAAACATTTAACTAGCACTGATTCGGCGTTTTTCATTATCATCGCGCCCTGTTCTTTTTCGGCCTTCGATTCATTTATAAAAAGAAATGGTAGCTCAACTTCAATTTCCTTGTTCATATCCACCTGAAAAAGATCTATGTGTTCGATATTGCCACTAATTCTGTTTGTTTGAACTTCTTTGATAATTACCTTTGTGCTTGCTTTGTCGTCTATTTGCAAATCTATCAATGATGATTCACCAGCTTTCTCAAATGCCTTTTGCAACTCCACCTTTTTTAGTTTCAACTGAGCATTGTGTACTCCAAGGCCATACAAAATACCAGGCACAAATCCAGATTTTCTGATTTCTTTTGTATTTGTCTCCTCTTTGCTTCTTGTAATAGCTTTTAATTCGATTTTTTTTGTCATTTTTTTATATGCATGTACTGGAAAATGTCAAAACATAGCCTACAGTACGGTGCTTAATACTTTAATTTAGATCTAATGATTATACTTTCACAAATACCTATTAAAATCATTGAGGCAACAATAGCTGAACCTCCATAACTCAAAAATGGCAAAGAAATACCGACCACAGGTATTATGCCGATATTCATACCTATATTAATAAACATTTCAATAAAAAGCAAGATACAGGTGCCGAGCAAAAAATATACACCAAAATCGTTGTTTATTATTTTTGCGGCGCGAATTAAACGGTAAAAAATAATGCCAAAAAAACATACAACCAAACAAACACCTAAATAACCTAATTCCTCAGCGATAACAGCAAAAATAAAATCATTTGAAGATTCAGGCAAAAATTTTAGCTGTGATTGCGAGCCAAAGCCGATTCCTCTACCGACAAGTCCGCCGGACCCCACCGCTATCATCGCTTGTGTTATATTGTAGCCTTGATCCATAGCATCAGCGCTAGGCTTAAAAAAAGTCATTAGTCTTTGTTTCTGATAATCTTTAAAAAAAACGAACCAACCACTTGCAAAGGTAAGAACTAAAACCATCACAATCATGAATATATATTTTTTATTAAAACCAGAAACCACCAACATTCCACCCCAAAGCAAAAAAAGGAGTAAGCCAGATCCAAAGTCTGGTTGAGCCAAAACTAGTGCGACAAAAACAAATACGCTAAGTCCAGAAAAAATCAAATGTTTCAGTGGGCTTAACTTTATCGAAACTCCAGAATAATATCGGGCTAAAAATATTATTAAAATAACTTTTACAAACTCAACTGGTTGCAAAGTAAATCCAGCAATTTCAAACCAGCCAGTAGTCCCCCGAACAGTTTTTCCAAAAATCAAAACTAGAACCAGAAGCACGATGCCACTAATATAAAAATAAACACCGAAACTTCTAAGGCTATAAAAATCTAGAAATGAGATGAAAAAAATTAAAAACAAACCAACACTTGCAAACAAAGCCTGTTTTTTAAAATTGATTAGACCGACGCTTTCGTTGCTGAGAGCTATACTGTATATTTCAGCAAGTCCAAAACTGATTAGAAGGGCGGTAGCGGAAAATAGAATCCAGTCAAAGTTTTTTAAATATTCGAATAATCTATTTTGCATAATCTTCTCTGTAACAAAGACTTCTCTACCTAAGTGTTCCTGGCGTAGCCTTGAATTCCTTGTAAATATCCAGACGCGTAATATCCAAGGCTGCTTCGATTTTTACATCTGTAATTTTTCTAAAATTACCAGGCCAAGTAAAACTAATATTTCGATTGTCGCCTGATTTAAAATCGTTCACTTCGTATGTCGCGATTGAGGCCAAATCACTGTAATTATAAAGGGAAATCACCAGGGGGACTTTCCAGTAATTATAGTTGGTTTTATTGTCCAAAACAAAAGACAAGGTATTTAATGCCACTCTTTCACTCAATAAAGAATTTTCGCTAGGTGCATAAACTATATTTGAAAAATTAAAATTCAAAA
>JBBRXK010000102.1:0-4045 GCA_038248465.1 Patescibacteria group bacterium
ATACCAAAGTCAGTAATCAGACGACGTGCGATACTGGTGGCGCGACGCAAATCAGAAGTTGCACCAGTTGTGACTTCTTGAAATTTTTCTTTTTCGGTAATAAAGCCAGCGAGCAGTATCGATAACTCTTCGAGGTACTCGGTTTTGGTATGCATGTGCTTGTCCTCAGATGGAAGTTTCAATGTATAACCGCCCGCTTGTCCACGCGCAATGATCGATATTTTGTGAACCGGGTCAGAGTTGGGTAGAAAATGCGCGACTATTGCATGCCCTGCTTCGTGATAGGCCGTGATCTCTTTTTCTTTGGCAGTGATTATGCGCGATTTTCTTTCCGGGCCGAGCATTACGCGCTCAATGGCTTCATACAATTCTTCGGCATCAATCACCTTCTTATTGTTTCTAGCAGCTAATATCGCGCCTTCATTTAGCAGGTTGGCCAAATCGGCACCACTAAAGCCAGGTGTGCGCTCGGCAATACGTCTTAGGCTCACTAATTTGCCCAAGGGTTTTTTCTCCGCGTGAATTTTTAAAATTTCTTCCCGGTCGGCAATATCGGGATTGTCCATAATCACTTGCCTGTCAAAACGACCAGGTCGCAGTAGCGCTGGATCGAGTACGTCTGGTCTATTGGTTGCTGCCACTACAATCACATTGGCGTGTGGGTCAAAGCCATCCATCTCTACCAGTATTTGGTTGAGTGTCTGTTCGCGTTCATCATGCGATCCGCCAAGCCCAGCGCCACGACGACGACCCACGGCATCAATTTCATCTATAAATATTATACAAGGCGCATTCTTCTTGGCTTTTTTGAATAAGTCCCTGACTCTCGAGGCACCAACACCGACAAACATCTCGACAAACTCAGATCCCGAGATATGAAAGAAGGGAACGTTGGCTTCGCCCGCTACCGCGCGAGCCATCAATGTTTTGCCAGTACCTGGGCTACCGAGTAGCAACACGCCCTTGGGAATTCTCGCCCCTAGATCTTGGAACTTCTTGGGGAATTTTAGAAACTCAACAATCTCGCTGAGCTCTTCTTTGGCTTCTTTAACCCCCGCCACATCTTTGAAGGTAACTTTGTCTTTTTGATCTTGGCTAAATTCTTTGGCACCCGATTGACCAAACATCATTGCACGACTGTTGGCTCCCTGCACGCTACGCATCATAAAAAATATAAAGGCACCTATAAGTAAAAATGGTATCAGAATTGGTAGAACGCTAGCAAGCACATAGGTTGTTCCTTCATTTTCTTTTACTTCTATTTTTATCTTGGTTGATTTCTCTGGTTGCACACCGTAGTTTCGTAACATCTCGGAGAGCGACTCACCCGTTTCTTTTTTAACGATTTCTTCGGTTTTATTTTTTAGCGTTACGGTCATTTTTGAGCCTTCCACAATTACTGATTCTACCTCCTCGTTGTTTACTTGATTTATAAAAACCTCGACTCCCACTCTCTCTATTTTTTTATTGAGACTCGTAAACGATGAAAAAAGAATCGCCACCAACAAAAAGACCCCCACCAGAATCACAAAATTTTTGATTAAACTTTTCATGTAGTTATATAAACAATCAAATTATTGACAAATAATGGAATATTTGCTATAATAATAAATCGTTCTTAAGATTATTTTTTTAGACTTATTTTCGTGATTTTTGCACAAAATTCTCATAAAATCACAAAATAAGTATAACCTAAAAAAATTAAATTGGCAATAAAAAATTCTCGAGGGGTGTAAAATGAAAAAAGTAAATCCTTACCTTTTGGCAATTATTGTTTTGTCTTCACTTTTTCTGGGTGGCTGCCCAAAACAAACTTATACGCTCGCACCGCCCCAAAACCTGCCCGAAGTACAAACTCCGCAAGCCTACTCGAGTAATGTGCTGATTACCAACACCTCTGACTCAAGCTTGGTAGTTGACGAAGGAGTATTAAAGGGCTTGGTGCTCGGCGCCTATCAGGTCTACAAAACAAATTTGTCCTGGGGGCAACACCGCTTTTGCTGGAGTCAAATGGCCGACTACGGCCGGACTTACGGCTCTTGTGCGCAAGTAATTATCACCAACCAAAGCACGGAGATAAAAGTGTATCCGCCCAGGGAAAACAATCGGCACTACAGGTGGAGGGGTGGCTACTTGGTAGTCTTCCCATATTAAAAATACAAAGCGGCTGTTCATCAAAAATGAACAGCCGCTTTTCTCGTTTAAAAAATATTTTAGAGAATTAACCGGGTCGACCAATAACACCGCTGAGTGATCTAAAGACAAAAGCCGTGATTGAATAAGCAGCTGCAATAATCAATAAGCCGATTACTCCTCTTTGAAGAGTTTTTTTAGCATTCTCCACCTTGCTTTCGTCCCCCGCTGCCGTCATCCAATTATAGCCACCAATCAATATCATTATTAAAAATATTATACCAAGTAGACCCAAAAAAGCGTTAATAACTGTGGTCGCCACATTAGAAATCTGCGGGTTACTAGCATTCCAGGAGGTATTATAATTTGCGGCTTCCCCCGTCCCTTTCATATTATTTGTCACATCGGTTTTGCCATTCCCAGTCAAAAGCTGTGCTTGGGCAGGCAAGGAAAGCAATATCACAAACAAATAAGTGATGTAGTGTGCTAACTTTTTGAAAAAATTATAATTCATAATATATTTTTTTCTTTTTAAGAAATAAGCAAAAAAACGACATATTGACTAATGGCATAAGCACCAACCACAATAACCAGACCGATGATAGCGCGCCGCATCGTGTCCTTGGATCTTGTAACCTTGTCTTCATTGCCCGCGGCAATCATCCAAAGTGTACCAGCATAGACAATAAGCCCCAAAAATATTATGCCCAATAGGCCCAATAATACTGAAATTACCTTGCCAACCTGTGCGGGAAGTGAAAGTGCATTTTTATTGGCAGTATTATAGCCACCATCTTTGGCTACATTTTTTAGTTTTTTAGAAACAAGGTCGCCTTGACTAGCCAAGGTAAAACAAGGCATCAAAAGTATCCCAACCAAAACCAAAACTGGAGCTATATTTTTGATTAATTTTGTCATATTTATTTTTTGTTCTGCACTGTTTTTGTTGCCAAAATATTAGAGCAGTAAATTTATTGTTTTTATTTTGCCAAAAGTTTTTTATCTCTGTGCGGGGAAGCTTTTTGTATGGGCGCTTAGATACTGAGTGTTTCTTTGCCGAGACTAGAAATAACAAAATTGCTGATGGCGTAGGACAACAAGACGATAATAAGACCGATAACAGCGGCCGTCATTAGGTCTTTTGATTTTGTAACTTGTGCTTCGTTCCCACGAGCAGTCATCCACAAAAATCCACCATAAATCATTAGTATTAAAAAAAGTACCCCCAAAAAAGACAAAAAAGCTTTTATTACTATCGAAATGACATTATCGGGCGAACTAACATCATCCGTATTATAGCCCATGTTAAAAGCTCCTTTTTCCAGAACGCCTCGCCAATCACTTAGATTTTCTGCTCTCCCCGCCGGCACAAACAAAGACAAGCTGATAGAGCAAATTGTTAATAAAAGTAAAATTTTTAGCTTCATGTTTTTTAAAAATTAGCGGTGTCCAAAATATTGCTTATAAACAAAGTTATGCCATAAGCACACAATACCACGATCAAACCAATCAGAGCGTTTTGTAAAGTTTTTTTTGCCTTCTCGATGTCCTGCTCATTGCCTCGCGAAAACATCCAGGTGAAACCGGCGTATAGACAGAGAAGCAGAAAAAAAACGCCAACAAAGGCAAGCACGACACTGACAACAAAACCTATTAATTGAATCAAGCTTTTATCTGCTAAATTAGTTTCCATATATCCAGCCTTGGCTCCCGTATCTCCAAGTCCACTATCAGCTCCCCAATAATAAGCAAACGCATGCCCTGCTTGAAACAATAATATAGTTATCAAGCTATATAAAATAACGATGCTTGATGGAATCCTGCTTTTCATAAGATTTTGATTACAAATCTTGAGAGGTGCCATTGCTGGTATTTCCTCCTGTTAAAACATTGCCGACAAGCATGGTGATGG
>JBBRXK010000103.1:0-4043 GCA_038248465.1 Patescibacteria group bacterium
ATCGTTGTTTGATCTTTCCAGGCTAATTGCAGCGCTCGTAAACTGAGACTTTGCCGAAGCTAGTTCGGCGTCTGTAAGCGGTTTTAACAAATCATTGTAATTTAGTTTTGATTCTTCGAGACTGATTGTCTTAGCTTCAATAGACCTTTCTGCGTCCTTTATATTTCTCTCTGTATCCCCTTTTACATTTGGTAAATCGACAAGGGCATCACTGTAAGCTTTTTTTAAATCCGCCATGTTATCATCATAGTCATCTTGGTAAGTTTTTAAATTATCGTTAGCGTCGTTCATTGACTTTTGTCCGGCGCTCAAGCTTGCTTCTTTCGAATTGATGTTGCTTCGATTTGAACTAATTGTAGAAACAAAAGTGTTCAAACTGCTTTGTGATAAATCAGAAGTTGAAATAGTGCTAGCCAGCATTTTTTGCATAGCATATAGGTGGTTTTCAAACAAAACCAATGTAGCGTTGAGGTTGTCTGCTGTTTTTTCAATGTCGCTATGACTACTAGCATCAGTCAATACTATTATCTTGGCGTTATTATTAATAAACGATTGTTTGGCCTGAGCATAAGAGTCGTTTGCATTTAATAGTGTATCAATATTTTTGACTCCCAAGCTAGATTCAAAAATATCATTAATATATTTTTCATCAATCCCGAGTATTTTATCAGAATCTTTCAAAATAGAATCTAGACTAATACTAATAGATTTCATATTATTCACTAAGTCTTTGTATGCCTTATCAATCGCCTTTTGATAATCTGTACTAAAATCCTTGTCGAGATTATCCTGAGCGGTCTGAATTTTGTCTTCCGCGTCTTTGATTGATTTAGCCGATGCCACCTTGGTTCTTTCTAAGCTTAAATTGGCCTGCTCCAAAGATAACTCGGCATTCTTCACAGAATTCTTGGCTTTGGTCTTGTCATCTTCACTTGCTCCAGCTAACTTGTCATTGTAACTAGCCAAAGCTGATTGATAGCTGGCATAAGCTGATCTTGAGCTCAACTCCAGCGCATCTGCTTTTACACTCGCGATGCGATCACCTTTTTTTATTATATCGCCTTCCTTCACATAAGTCTTGGTCACTTCCAATGTATCGCCACTCACGGAAAAAGACAAATCAACACCATCTTTAGCTACCACTTTTCCTTCTGAAGATATTGCTATTTTTATGTCCCCCGTTCTAATTGTGGCTTCTTTGATTTGCTTGTTGGCTGTATTTTGTACTGCTTTCTTTGGTGCAAAATAATACCAAGCGCCACCGCCAAACGCAAGTAAAACAATTATTGCTATCACAATTTTTTTCTTAAAGAAGCCAAAAAATCCTTTTGTCTTTGCCTTTTTACTTGCTTCCAAAATTGACTCTCCCATATCTTTATTTTTACTCGATTATTTATATTCTTTTTAAAAACTATTATTTTTGCATGGGGGGGGATATTATCCTGATACAAAAATGTACTAGAAATATTTTATCTCGTCACCATCACAAAGGATGCAACCTTTTTGTCCGTCACGTCTTTATTCAACCAAACGTTAATCATGGTATTGGGCTTGACATCGCTCAAGGTAGCTTCTAACATGCTTGGTTTGTCGGTAAGCGCAGTGTCTGGCTTTAGCATCTGTATGCCAACTGGTATAATAATTTTCTCTTCGCCCGTGCTCATCGCCTTGATGCGTTCAAGCATCGCTGCCTGAGATTCGGCAGTTTGTGCTCCGCCACCAGTTCTCGCGACACCACCAACACCAGGCATGAATCCACCGCCACCTGTACGAAAATTACCACCTTGACCGCCGCTTTGACCGCCACCTTGTCTGGCGCCATTTTCAGTTTGGGTCCGTCCAGCTCTAGCGTCGCTCGAACTAGCATTGTCCCTGGCTGGTCTTCCGATTTTCAAAACCGTCACTTCATTCCCGATAATCTTGGTAACAAGTCCTCTGATTTCTGGCTGCTCGCTAGGTTGACCAAAATCGGGTATACCTCGCCTGTCTGTATCCATTTTTGGATTTGTAGAACTGCTAATATCTCCACTTTCACTTACATTCTGTTTTGACGTACAGGCAATCATTGTAAATGACGCTGTCAATAAAATAACCAACATTAGATATTTTTTCATTTTTTTAAAATATATATTATTTATAATTATATTTATAACACTTTTTTAATGTTTATAATAATAATTACGCAAAACTAGCCTTTTTTCTTCATGTTATTTCAAATAAAAACAGCTCCTGGTAAAGAGAGCTATTTTTATAGGTATTTCTTGTATTTAATTGTGTGTCTGGAAATATTTTCCAGGATTAATTATAATGTCAATTAATCGTTATCAAAATCCATCATGCCCCTGCCGAAGCCCATGCCATGTCCGCGTCCTCCGCCCATGCCCATGCCCTCACCTTTTAGACCAAGATCATCCATAATTTTTCTGCCCTGGCTCATTAGGTCATGTCCTTCTTTGAATTTGGCAAATTTATCAGCGGTGATAGTCTGGAGGATTGGCGCAGTGTCGCCCTGATTTTTTTTGACTAGTGCCGACCAGGCATCAAATCCTGACTGCATTGCTGTTTCCATCTCCGCTCTTTTCGCCTCACGAGTCGCTTCGAATTCTGTGCGCTTGGCTTCAAACGCAGTTTTTTGCTCGTCTGTCAGATTTTGTGCAGGCCCCCTCACGTGTCTTCCGCCTCCCATAAAACCATTTGCAGTATTTGGAGCATCAGTAGTTGACGCGAAGGTACTAAGGGCGATTCCACTCACCGCAACTATGGATACCAATGCGGCCGCGCTTGCGATAATTAAACTATTGTTTTTCATGATTGTTATAGAATTTTTTAATACTTCTCAGTTTAGCTTCCCCGAAAAACTGACAAGGACTAAATAATTTATTAATTTTATAAATATTGAAATTTGTAATGCATGATGACGTCATCTGAATATTACTACGCAAGCAAAAATATTTTCTTCATACTTTGCGTCTTTATCTCACTGGACCCGATTCAAAAAAAAGAGCGGGAATCAACCCCGCTCTTGCGTTTAAGCTATCTAAATTTTATCGCACCATCTGCTCTATCATCTCGGTCCGCATCTCAATGTCGCAACCCATCTTTGTTTTAAGCTCCTTAAATCTTTCGATACGGTGTTGCATAATCTGGTCTAAGTTTGGAAGATTGTCCAATGCAGTCATGCCGGGTGGCGGAACCAATTTGCCACAAGGGATAATTCCCTCCTTTAGTCTCGCATTCACCATGCCTCTGCCTGGACCGTCGTGAGACAAAAGTCTTGTGACCGTAAAAAAGTTGACACCGTCTATTTTGCCAAGTAGCCTGACTGGCCGACCAATTTCCACCTCGAAGTCCATCGGCAATTTAGCATTAGAAATATCAATCAGCCATTCTTGTCTGCCCATATCAATCAGTTGATATTGGCCGTCATTTATTTTTGCTTCGACCAGACCCGCCAAGCGGCCACGCTCTGGTTGATTCCACATACCCATCATTGGGTTGATGACTCTGTCATAAAAAGCGACATTTTCACCAAGCACATCGTCGAGCGCCTGACCCATGCCGACGTTATAAAAAATCACTCCCAAAAATACACTAGCGAATACACTGGAAGAAAAAACAAACAACAAAGAGACTCGGTAGCCACTCCGCGTATGTTTCAGGTCATAGTTGACCACAAAAATAAAAACTGCCAAAAATATCAACCAAAAATAAGGCATAGCAAGGAGTAAGTATTCGAGCAAAGAACCACTCATCTCATCGTATAAATCCCAATCACTATTTTTTATAAAATAAATTATAATCGACACCGCGATAGCACCAAGAAATAAAGACAAGATGCCCAAAGACCAAATAGAAACATCTTTGAGAATGAAGATCCACTTGGCTCTTGGTTTTATGTGTTGCTCTTTTATTTGATTCAATATGCTCGAATCAAACTGATCACCCATTGTCATATTATTATCTAAATTTAAAATTTAATATTTTGTTTTTCTAATTCATCCTTGAATTCTTTTTTGGCACGATTGATAAGTGAGCCGACTGTC
>JBBRXK010000104.1:0-4003 GCA_038248465.1 Patescibacteria group bacterium
ACCAAGATTAGACCGGACACACTGGGGTTGACACTATCTTTCTTTTTTGTCAATACATTTATAAAGTGCAATTTTATTGGCGAAATACAAAAAGAGATTTAAATGTGAATTTATACACATTTAAATCTCTTATAGTTTATAAAAATTATTCTACTCTTAGTATAAACGAAAGCGAATCTTTCACTTTCAAGTCCTTTCCACCCAAACTCCACTGCTTAATCTGCTCGAATGGCCATTTACTCTTATAATCATAAATAGTAAAAACCATACTCGGTTTATTGTTAATAATAAAAGCCCACTCAACTCGCACCTTATTATCACCCGACTCCCACTCCCCTGGCATCGTACAATCATGTGGCTCATCGAGAACTTTTTTCAATTCCTCGTAGCTGGCATGAATTGTGCCGATGCGACTTGAATGTGACTAGCAAAAGCGCTGTCAACAAAAAATAATGTCATTTCTCAATCAACTCAAAATCACTCTGCTCACCTAAAATCCGCACGTAGTGCTCATTGCCATCTACGCCCAACTTGCCACACTGACAGGACAACAGCTTGCTACCAGTATCAACTGCTATTTCATCACCACAATGTTTGCATTTGTAAAATGATTTGGTCATCTTCATTTTTATAATTAAACAATTTTATACCTCGTACTTCTGCCCTCACCATGCCGCTCAATTTTTTTCATATCTAGCAACTTATTCAAAACTTGCAATACGGTTACAGCTGGCATATGAAGAGTTTCTCGAATTTCTTTTGGGGTTGTTTCTCTTTTCTCAAGAATAAAATGCCAAACGGCTAATTGTTTTTCGGAAAGCAATGTTTCAATTCTTTCATTCTGACTTAATTCAACCGCCATCTTGGATTGGTCTCGCATTACTTCTAGAAAAAACAAAAGCCAAGGCGCAATATTGGGCTCAGCGTCATTCAAGGTTTTTTGTGCTTGGTTTAGTGCTAAATAATAGGCATCTTTATTATCTTCGATAAATTTATCATGTGAAACATAAGGCACAAAATCAAAACCGGTTTTTAGCAACATTAAATTAGTGAGCGCCCTTGAAGTGCGTCCATTACCGTCCTGAAAAGGATGGATTTTTAAGAATTCCAAAATAAAATTACCGATAATCAATAACGGGTGAATATTGTTTTCTGCCAATGACTGTTGTGTCCACTCAATCAACTCTGTCATTTCTTTCGGGGTGAGATGTGGCACTGTCGGTTCAAAGATTATTCCAACCACTTTGCCGTCCTTGTCATAGGCTAAGACTTTATTTTCGCCAAACTTATAATTGCCTAAATGTCCTTGATCCTTATCTGAATATTTCAATAATTCTTTATGAAAATGCTTGATGGTGTTTTCACTAAATTTTATTGTTTGCCAAGCTTCAAAAATATTTTCAATCAATTCTTTGTAGCCAGCAACTTCCTGCTGGTCACGCGTACTAAATTTCTGGAACTTGATCCCGCTCTTAAAAAGTTTCTCAATCTCTACATTGGACAATTTAGCACCCTCGATGCGTGTCGAGGAACCAGCTGAGGTGATAATCGTTGAGCGCTTAAGCACAGTTAAAATCTGTGGTGATAAAGTCACCCCAGCTGTCCACATGCCTCGGTAGCGCTCAATTTCAGCTATGTAGCCCTGAATCTTTTGTGCCTGGACCATGTCCTTAAAATTGAATCTTTTTATGAATTTATTCTGCATATTATTCGAATATAGTATATATATGTTATTATATGCGATTATAGGTGATTAGTCAAATATATAAAAGCCAAAGACTTTTTGTATGGTCCGGAAGGCTAATTCCTAGACCACAAAAGAGCTATACGGGACGTATAACTCTTTAAAAACTCAATATTTTATCTAATATTACATCATTTTTTTCCGAATAAAGGCCGGAATCCCCAACTCATCTTCTTCGTCAGTATCAGGGCCAGCAATTTCCTTTCTTTTTGCCGGTTCAGCTTGTGCGGCCGAAAGTGATGACTTCGGTCGAGAAGCGCTCTGTTTTTCTCTAGTATCATCATCTTCTCGCTTGGAAATATATGTATTTGGTGTGTAGGTAGCTTCTCGGGCGGCGCGATCTTTGATACTACTGAGATGCGAATCAAATCCAGTAGCAACTACAGTAATCTTGATTTCATCTTTCATCTTGGGATCAATAACGGCACCAAAAATAATCTTGGCATCTTCGTCGGCCGAAGCAGTTACAATCTTGGCCGCTTCGTTTACTTCGTTCATACCTAGACTCACTCCGCCGGTAATAGTAAATAGTATTCCCCGCGCGCCATCAATGCTCATCTCGAGCAGTGGTGAGCTAATAGCAGCCTTGGCAGCCTCGATAGCCTTGTTTTCGCCAGTTGCTTGTCCGATACCCATGAGAGCCGAACCGGCATTGGCCATCACGGCTTTCACGTCCGCAAAATCGACGTTGATAAGACCGGGGATAGTGATAACTTCTGCGATACCCTGCACACCTTGTTGCAAAACATCATCTACCACCATGAAGGCGTCGAGTAATGATGTTTTTTTATCAATAACCTGTAGTAGTTTATCATTGGGAATGGTAATAATCGTATCTACCTTGTCAGTCAATTCGGTCAGACCACGCTCGGCGATATTTTTGCGTTGGGCGCCTTCAAAGGCAAATGGCTTGGTTACAATAGCGACAGTCAATGCGCCCAAGTCTCTTGCTATCTCCGCTACTATTGGTGAAGCGCCTGTCCCCGTGCCACCACCAAGTCCGCAAGTCACAAAAACCATATCAGTATCTTTGAGCGCGTCGCGAATATCATTCTGGGTTTCCTCGGCTGCCGAACGACCAAGTTCTGGGTTCATGCCCGCACCGAGTCCCCGCGTAATAGTCTTGCCGATGTGAATTTTTTTGGCGGCTTTATTGTAGTGCAAAGCCTGAACGTCGGTGTTAATCGCAATAAACTCGACACCCTTGACGCCTGCTTCAACCATGCGATTGATTGCTGCGCCACCGGCACCGCCACAACCAACTACTTTAATTTTTGCAAATGATTCAATTGCTGGTTTTACTTCTGCCATATATATTATTGCTTATACTAATACAAGCTATTAAACGTGTATATTAAATAAATTTATATACTAAGATTGTTACTACCTTATTCTATAATATAATGTATATTTTATCAAGTTTCAAGAATTTTTGCAACAAAAAAGCTGTATAAATTTTTTATACAGTCTTTCCGCGATATCCAATATTACCAATAATATTATTAAAAATTTGGGATTTTTTGCCAGCTGAGGAAAGGAAATTTCCTGATCACAAATATTATTTTTATCAATAAGTTTTAATTTTTTAATAATTTTCTTGTTTTTTCCCCATTTCAAGTTTTTATCAAAATTGCCAAAAAATATTTAAGGAACAAGGGATTTGAAAAACTTTTTTATCTTGTCAATGGATTGACCAAGCAGTTGTCCGCCCGACACTCTCTTCTGCCCGCTGTCATAAACCTGACTGCCCCAAGCCACGAGCCCCAAGGTATTCAAATATTCTGTTTCGTTTACTTTGTCGATTATTGTATAAATATTTTTGTTCACGCCGATTACGGCCGGTAGTCGCAATTGTTTCTTGGCAACACTTGTGATGTCTTTTATGCGCGTGCCTCCACCAATCAAAAATACACCACCCGGCAACATCCCTGATCTTTCAATCGACACAAACTCTTGGTCTATTTTTTGAAATATTTCCTCTACTCTCGCCTCAATAATCTCGGCTAAGTATTTAGATGACACGCTCGTAATCTCGCCCGTCGCGCCCTCTTCTTCCGCCAAAGCACTCACATCAATCTCATCGTCATCAGCAAAATTATCTGGATTGGCATTGCCGTGTTTAATTTTAATTTTGTCAGCCAAATTAATCGGACAGCGAAGCCCGATCGCAATGTCGGCGCTGATGTGGTCAGAACCGATTGGAATAACGGCCGTATGCAACAATTCCCCTTCTTCAAAAACCGCCAAGCTAGTGGTGGC
>JBBRXK010000105.1:0-3971 GCA_038248465.1 Patescibacteria group bacterium
GACTTTTTTTATTTGTGGCCCCGAAAAATTCATGGAGGCGATGACGGACAATTTAATTAGCTTGGGAGCTGATAGGGATCAAATAGAAATGGAAAAATTTGCCATGATTCCTGATGCTGGCATTTGGTTGCCAGTTCGCAACACTGTTTATGCGATGAGCTTGGCAGGCGCCTTGTTTATGCTAGCATTCTATTTTGTCTTGCCTCGGGTAATTCCTTCAAGCACCGGATACATAATTCAATCTTATGAGAACCTGTCAAGCACTAAAGTCACAACCCCAGTAACTCCTGTCCCATCTAACACTAGCTCGAATAATTTGCCTACCACGACAAGAACAGCCAACATCGTTACTTCACCAGTAACAAGCCCTACAAAAAAATCAACTCTAAATAATTTAGGAAAAAATCTGGTGCCTAGTGTTCAGCGTGCTCCAGTGGCAAATTCGGCTGCTAGCCAGACAGCCTCTATTAGCCAGCCACCAGTGAGCACGCAAGTCTCAACGCCACCGTCAACTAGCCAATCCCCAGTAACGCCAACTACTGATGTAATTGCTCCAGTTCCTACACCAACTCCTACACCGGTGTATGTACCAGCGCCTAGAACGGCAGTATCATAAAATTATTTTAAAGATATGAACTGGAAAGAATTTTCATCAATGGGGACGGATATTAGTTTGATGATAGAATCAGAAAATGATTATAGTGAGTCGTTGGAGCAAGCAATGAGAGTGATTATTGACTTTGATGAACGCTTTAGCCGCTTCAAGGAAAATAATGAACTTTCTAAATTTAATTTAGCAAATGGGGGGTGGCGATTTGTCAGCCCCATGATGAGTTTACTGCTAAAGCAATCAAAAAAATTTTATCAGGAAACAAATGCCGTATTTGATCCGACCGTAATCGGCAGTTTGGAGCTGGTAGGTTATAATCAAAGTTTCAATGAGTCAAGAAAGCATACCAGCGAAACGAAAGAAAAATTAAATTTAAAAGGAGTAGAGCGTAGTCATTCGAATCGACAGCAAATGAGTGATTTAAAAATTTTCGCTAGATTTGTTTGCGCTCCAAAACATTTTAGAATTGATAGTGGAGGAATTGGCAAAGGCTTGATTGTTGATTATTTGTCTGAGAAAATATTTAAAGATATTAGTAACTATTGGATATCGGCTGGCGGTGATTTGCTACTCTGTGGCAGTGGGCGAAACGGACAAGGCTGGGAAGTGTCAGTTCAGAACCCGTATCGACCAGAAGAAAATATTTTTATGATTTCTTCGCAAGGAGAAAAAAGGGGAGTGGCCACATCGGGGGTGGGCAAGCGACAAGGAGTTTTTGGTGATTATAAGTGGAACCACATTATCGATACCAAAACAGGTCTTAGTATTGATAATAATATTTTGTCGGTAACGGTAATTTCCACAAATGCTCAGCGAGCCGATGTATATGCCAAAACTGTTTTAATGCTTGGGAAAGAGGCTGGTCTCATATTTATTGAAGAAACTGAACTTAGCGAAGCTTTGCTTTTTTTGAAAAATGGGACTATTATAAAATCCAAGCAAATGGGCAAATATTTAAAATAAATATATAAAAATAGTTATATGAATAAAATAGTTTATACGTTTTTGATTTTGTTTGCATTTTTTATGATGCAAAATGTTTTTGACAAAAATTATTCAGGATCTGTTATAAGTTTTCCGTATGCCTTAGCTGAAGATAATGAGCAGGATGAAGTCAGAGAAGTGGAAGACCAAGCAAATGAAGAAAAAAATAACTCAGTAATTGGGTCAGAAAACGAAGTTGAGGCGACTAAAATAATAGAACCAAAGATTGAGGCTAATAAAAAAGATGAAAAGGTGTTACCAGCCCTAATAAATAATAGTAAAAGCGCACCTTTGCCACCAACAAAAGAAAGAGCTATTTCGCAACCCGTCGAAGCCAAAGGAGTCGTATCCGAAGAAGTAGAAGTTGAGACTCCGATTGTGAGTACGCCCGAACTTAGCCCGATTAAAGCCACCGAAAGCCCCAGTATTATTAATCAGCTTATTCCCTTTGAGAAAAGCGGTAAAATGAAAATATCATCTTTGCCTTGGTATATTGCCAGGGCAGCGGGCATCACATCATTTATATTGATGTTTTTAATTATAGTCTTAGGCGAGGGGATGACCACTAGCTTTATTTATTCCATCATTAGTCCGGTGAAAGCTTGGCTGATACACAAGTATCTTGGCATAGTCCTCGGCCTTACAGTTATTGTCCACTTAGTTTCTCTTCTTTTTGATAATTATGTAAATATTAAAATAGTAGACATTTTTCTGCCATTTTTTTCGGACTTCAAACCGCTTTATATGATTTATGGTCGAATAGCATTTTATCTCTTGTTAATCGTAATTCTTTCCTCTTTATTCATTAGAAATAAATTGCCATTCCTTTGGCGAAATATTCACTATTTTGTTTACCCGATTTTTGCTTTTGCGTCTTTGCATGGTTTTTTTATTGGCACCGATTCATCAACTCCGGTAATGAGAATGCTTTACGCAGTAACTGGATTGACATTTTTAATACTACTTTTTTATCGAGTGGTGATATACAGAGCGAGATTTGCGCACGAGAAATAAAAAAGAGGCAAAAGAAAAGGCTTACTGGACATTTTGGCGATTTACTAGTATTATGATTGAATAGCTAAGATAAATATTTTAAGAAATTTATATTAATTTGTGAATTCGTAATATTGTAATAATATGGGAAAATTTAAACCAGGAGGATTTGGTGGCGCTAAGAAGAAACTTGATGGTGACCATGGGCGAGGTCGAGACGAGCGAGCGGGCGGACGACCACAAATGCATCGAGCCACTTGCTCGGAGTGTGGTCGTAGTTGTGAGTTGCCATTTAGGCCTACAGGAGACAAGCCGGTTTTTTGTAGCTTCTGTTTTGGTAAAAAAGAGGAGTCGGGCACAAATCGTTTTGAAAAAAAATCTTTTGCGCAATCAGACCGAGGCGACAAAACTATGTTCAAGACGATTTGCGCAAAATGTCACAAAGAGTGCGAAGTGCCATTTCGACCAAGGGTGGGTAAGGATATTTTTTGTGATAACTGCTTTGGTAAGGGTGACAAGAATTTTGTTAGTTCTGCAAGTAGTACCAATGAACAATTTCAAAAACAATTCGATACGCTAAACACAAAACTAGATAGCATTTTAAAATTACTTGCTTCTGGAAAAATGTCCAAAGAGACGGTTGTTGAAGTTATTGGTGAGTCGGTCGATGAAGGCGGACGCATTGGCGTTAACAAAAAAACGAAAAACGAAGAAAAAAAATCGAAAGCCGAAGATTCCAGGAATGATAAAAAGCCAGCAGACGCGAAGGAAAAAAAAGCTAGTAAAGAGAAGGTAAAAAAAACCGAAAAGCTAAGCAAGAAAACGAGCACTAAAAAGAAAAAATAAATTATTGATATTTATAAAGAGGGGCTTCCGCCTCTCTTTAAAATTATCATAAAAGGCATTGATTTTTTGTTTATTTTGCTGTAAAATAAAAGTGAAGAGACTAAATCTTGATATGGATAAAAAAAGAAAAAAACTAAATATTGCGATTGTTTGTGATCCGGTGAGTGGCTATGTCGCCGGCTCTTTTGTTTCCACCTTACGCTTTGCTGAGCTACTTTCCAAG
This sequence comes from Patescibacteria group bacterium, assembly GCA_038248465.1. Classification (GTDB taxonomy): domain Bacteria; phylum Patescibacteriota; class Patescibacteriia; order Patescibacteriales; family UBA12075; genus JBBRXK01. The sequence goes on from JBBRXK010000105.1 coordinate 3,657, forward strand.
CGTGGGCACAAAATTATTTTTATTGCGGCCAAATCACCAAATCACAACGGAGCCAGTGATTATTACAAAGGGATGAAGGCTTATCGTTTTTCATCGCTCCTTTTGCCCAAGACCGAGAAGCAACTATATATTTCGTTTCCAACCGAAAAGATGATCAAAAAAATATTGATTGAGGAAAAAATCGATATACTGCACAATATTATTCCAACGCCATCTTCGGCGATTTCGACCCGAGCTGCGAAATCTCTTGGTATCAAAATCGTAACTCATTCTCATGCACAACCAGAAAATATATTTTTACATTTTCCAAAAGTA
>JBBRXK010000106.1:0-3824 GCA_038248465.1 Patescibacteria group bacterium
ACTTATATAATACAGACGATCAGGCTATTATTCGATTTAAAGTGGAGGGACCAAGCTCAACTAATAAATATAGACTGACCATAAAAGATCGGGACGGATATTTCAACTCCAGCGGTAATTCTACTATAAACTATGTCAACGAACGTCTTCCGTCTTGGCAGGAGATAAAATAATGATTTGTTCAGACGGTTTTGATATCGATAGTCGCGCTAGTTTCTGCTAATCCTTTTAACCTTTAAAAAAATTCAAAAGCCCAATCAAGATGATTGTTTGGGCTTTTGGATAAATTGGCATGTTGATAAAAAAAATAAAAAATAATAAAGAGGCTTTTACTTTGCTCGAGATTATGGTAGCAATTGGGATTATGGTAATACTTTCCTCGGCAATGTTTTTGGGCAACCGAGCTATGAACACAGGTCGCAATGTCAATATGAGTGCCTATCGTTTGGCCAGTGAGATTAGAAAAATGCAAAGTTTTACTCTAAATCTCCAGAATTACAAAACTTCCGGTTACCCAGATGGTGGCTGGGGTATTTCTATGCAAAAGGATGATTTGGCATATACAACATACGCAGATGTAGTAAGCCCTGCTAATCATGTTTTTGACTCTGGGACAGAAGAACTCCAGGAAATAAAATTGCCTAGAGGATTAAAAATAAATAATATAAATGTTACCAAGAGTGGCAGCACTAACAGCACCACCAATAAACTAAGTCTTTCTTTTGAACCACCAGATCCGCAAACATGGATATGTGATGGTTCTGATTGTAGTCAAGAAGTGGTAGAGATAGAATTGTCGGATTATCGAGAAATGAGTAAGGCGAGTGTTATTATAAATAAATTTGGGCTAATTGACGTTAAATAATCATGAAAGGTGCTAGAAAAAACTATCGAGGCTTTACGCTAATAGAAATCATGGTGGTGGTAGGCATTTTTTCGATGGCCATGGTGGCAATCTTCGGGCTCTATACCAGAAATATTTCCGTTCAAGCCCGCAACAAAGACTTTTTGACCGCATCTATGTTGGCACAAGAGGGCCTAGAAATGGTCAGGAATGTTCGGGATCGGAATTGGCTGGTAGACCCTGCGCCACCAGATGGTGCATTTAATAGCCTGATCGGTAAGGCAAATGATGATTTTATTATTGATTATCGTGTTGATCCAGACCCTTCAAACATGATTCAAGATGTTGATGCAACTAGCCTCGATATAACTGGAGATCCAAATTTTCTCCTCTATATAAATTCAGACGGTTTTTATAGACATGATACAACAGTATCGTTGACTCCAACTAGATTTTATAGAATAATCAAGGTGAATGATCAGAGTGCGGACACAACAAATCCATACGTCGAGTTTACAGCTACGGTGCAGTGGCGAGACAAGGGGGTCAAGCATGAGTATGCTGCTTCAACATTATTATATGATTGGCGATAAAAAAATAAAAAATAATCAAAGTGGGTTTTCGCTTCTCGAGATGCTTGTAGCTACCTCTATTTTTGTGGTGGTGATTGTGATGGTCTTATCGATTTTTCAAAACTCGATAATGATACAGAGAAACGCCATCGCTGTTCAGGGTCTCCAAGAAGGAATTCGATATGCGATGGAAGTGATAAGTAAAGAAGTCCGTTCGGCAAATGCTAATTGGGTTGATGAGTATGATCCTGACCCAACCGCAAGAAATTGTAGTATTGTTTCTCCTGATACAGAAAACAAGGTTTTTAATTTTGATATCACAAATGGATTTTATTTTAGAAATCGGCTTAACGAGTGTGTCCGATATACCGTTGAAACCAACAGACTTATGATAGAAAGAATCAATTCGGTTGGTGATTCAGTAAAATTACCAATCACACCAGTAGATATTGAAATTAGTGATTGGAATGTAGCAGTTGATGATGATCTACATAATACCACCCACACCAAGCAACCAAATGTAACATTTGTTTTTGATATAAAAAGTAAAAAATGGGACGGCATGAATGATATCAAGCTTCAAACTAGTATTACTTCGCGTCATTATGAATAATATATTTGTAAAAATCAAAAAACAGAATGGTGTGACTAGCATCATGATTACTCTGATTGTCATCGCGGGAATGCTTTTTGTGGCCTTGACGGTCAATGATATTGTGCAGAATGGCCTGCGCATGAGTCGCGCTCACCTTGATTCCGCCAAGGCCTATTTTGCCGCCGAATCTGGTACGGAGAGGATATTGTGGAAGATAAGAAAAACAGGGCCGCCCGCGTTTAATCCGACCAATGCTACGCCTCTATGGACAGATGATAATTGTATTAGCCTGAGTAGTGGACTAGATGAATGTGACACTGCTTGTAATACTAGCAATGCTGTAGAGATAGGCGAAATTACTCAAGTTTTAGTTAATGGAAGTAAGTACATGATTAATTATAAATGGGATGGAGACGCTACAGATCCAGCTATTTTCACAACTACTGGTGTTTATAACGATATCACCAAAAGAGTAGTGCAGGTAGGCTATAAGTTTTAAAGAGACTTAATCCAGAGCCTTGGCAAGTCCAAGGCTTTTTTGATATAATAAAAGCGTTAATTTCTATTTTCAAATTTAGCTATAATGACAAAAAACGAAATACAAAACCGAATACAAAAACTGCGGCAAGAGATAAATCATCATCGCTATCTTTATCATGTGCTTGACAAACAAGAGATGTCCGAGGCTGTGCTCGACAGCTTGAAAAATGAATTATTCAAACTTGAGATTGAAAATCCTGAGTTTGTCACCAGTGATTCACCGACTCAGCGAGTGGCGGGGGAGCCACTGGACAAATTTGCCAAAGCCAAACACTCGGAGCGGATGATTTCGCTATTTGACGCTTTTTCGCCGGAAGATATGCGCGATTGGGAAAAGCGCAATCAAAATTTTATGGCAAAGATAGATGCAAATAAAATCAAGTTTGCTTATTTTTGTGAACTGAAACTGGACGGACTCGCTATCGCCTTGCGTTACCAGAAATCAGATTTTGTCATGGGCATCACACGAGGCGACGGACAAGTGGGGGAGGTCGTCACACAAAACATCAAGACAATCGAAAGTTTGCCTCTCAAACTGCGCTATCCACTGAGCGAAGAGTTCGAGAAACAAGGATTTACAAAAGAGCAGACCGAGAATATTTACAATCTTTTGAATGAAGGCAGTATCGAGGTGCGTGGGGAGGTGATAATGACCAAAAAAGTATTTGCCGAACTCAACGAAAAATATAAACGTGATGGACGAGCGACACTAGCCAATCCACGAAATGGCGCAGCTGGTTCACTGCGACAACTAGATGCAAAACTAGCCGCCGAACGACAATTAGATTTTTATGCCTATGATTTGCTGGGCGATTTTGATTTGCACAAACAGGAAGACAAATTCAAAATTCTCAAAATGCTCGGACTCAAAACGATCAGCCACAATGAATATTGTCAGGACTTGGAGGCAGTAATCGCCTTTCACAAAAAATGGACCGACCAAAAGGCCGATTTGCCCTATGATTGTGATGGAGTAGTGGTCAAGGTGAGCGATCTTCATCTCTGGCAAGACCTTGGTATTGTCGGCAAAGGACCAAGATATATGATGGCTTACAAATTTCCTGCGGAGCAAGTGACTACGCGACTACTGGATGTTTCTTGGCAAGTGGGCAGAACTGGCGCATTGACGCCCGTTGCTCATCTCGAGCCAGTGAGTGTGGGTGGCGCGAGCATTGGCCACGCGACACTGCACAACATGGACGAGATACGGCGTCTTGATTTGCGGATCGGCGACACCGTCATTATCGAGCGCGCCGGCGACGTGATCCCGAAA
>JBBRXK010000107.1:0-3816 GCA_038248465.1 Patescibacteria group bacterium
ATATTACCACCCAAAAATGATTTGTGTCCAGCTTGAGTCAATATCGCGTGGATTAGTGACGATGTGGTCCCCTTGCCCTTGGACCCAGTAACACCAACAATATTTTTACTTGGACTAAGTTCAAAAAATAATTTCATGGCTGAGCTTATCGCCACACCCCTAGCTTTTGCTAACAGAACATTTTCTTGAAAAAGCGGAAAGCCTGGGGAGCGAAAAATAAAATCATATACTGAAAAATCGTTATCATTTTTTGACAAATGCAGTTTAATATTTGTGTGTTTTTTGAAAGACGCAAATCTTTCGCCGAGACCCCTTGAATCCCTTGAATCGTATATATGAAAGTCGCCACTGGTTTTGTTTTGCAAAAAGAACTCGAGCAAAGCAAGATTTTCAATGCCTAGGCCCAAAAATGCTATTTTCTTGTTATTAAATTTTAATAATTTTTCTTGCATTTTTTTAACAAAAATCCGCTCTAGTATATTTTCAATTATAGCACATTTTTTGTTTTTGAATGGTTTTTATAAAAAAGTCTTCATTTCTCCCCAATTTTGGCCAACTTTTACATCAACCCGCATCTCCACCTGGAGCTTAATCACATTTTCCATTATTTTTTTAATTTTGGCTACAGCTGTTTTTTCTGCGCCTTTTTTCACCTCAAAAACCAACTCGTCATGTACCTGAAGTAACATTTTTATATCATCGCTCAAAACTTCATTGTGAATTTTTATCATCGCGATTTTTATCATATCCGCAGCAGTTCCCTGAATCGGGGTATTGACGGCCATGCGCTCGGCTGATTTTTTCATCATGGGAATATTAGAGTTTAAATCTGGCAAATACCGTTTGCGACCATAGAGCGTCTCAACGAATCCGTTTTGTTTGGCATCTTCAATAGTTTTGTCGAGATACGATTTTACACCACTATATATTTTGAAATAATTTTCGATAAAAGATTTGGCCTGCGTATAGGAAATGTCTGCGCCTTGTGACAAGCCATGCGCGCCTTGCCCGTAGAGAATACCAAAATTCACGGCCTTCGCTTCTCGCCTCATCTGGCTAGTCACCTCATCTATTTTTACTCCATTAATAAGCGAGGCTGTTACAACATGAATATCTACGCCATCATTGAAAGCCTTGATCATTGTCTCGTCTCCCGACATGTGGGCAGCCAGACGCAATTCTATCTGCGAATAATCAAAAGCAAGCAAAACCGAGCTATCACTGGCAATAAATGCTTGGCGAATCTTTTTGCCGATTTCCGTGCGCACTGGTATGTTTTGTAAATTGGGGTCAGTTGAAGATAGGCGCCCAGTGGCGGCTATAGTTTGATTAAAACTCGTATGAATGCGTTTTGTTTTTTTGTTCACGAGTTTTGGCAACGCGTCTATGTAGGTACTTTGTAATTTTGTTAATTCGCGGTATTCCTGAATAAGTGGTATCACTGCATGCGCATCTTTGATTTTTTCTAACTCATCAAATGCAGTTGAGTGACCTTTCTTATTTTTCTTAATTCCTTCAATAGAAATTTTAAGATCTTCAAACAATACAATACCAAGTTGCTGGGTCGATTTGATATTGAATGTTTTACCGCACAATTTAAAAATATTTTTCTCGAGCTCGCAAATGCTAGCTAGCACTTCCTCACCCATTTTTTCCAAAAATTTTACATCCAATTTTATGCCCGTATTCTCCATCTTGGCTAGCACTACCGTCAAAGGCAACTCAATCTCATTAAATAATTTAAGAAAATTTTCTTTCGCCAGCTGCGCGCGAAGCACCGATTGCAAGCGATGAGTAAAATCGGCATCTTCGCAAGAATACAAATACAGTTTTTCAGTTTCGACTTCGGCAAAATCAACCTTGTCGCGCCCTTTGCCCAGTAAATCAGTCTTTGATATTTTTTCAAAACCCAGTTCACTGTAGGTCACAGCATCGAGATTGAATTGTCGACCACCGGGTTTCAGTATATAGGAAGCGAGCATGGTATCAAAATCTATGCCCTTGATTTCGAGGCCTTGACTCTCTAAAACTTTCAAATCAAATTTCACATTGTGTCCGTTCTTTTTTATTTTTTCATTTTTAAATATTGGCGCTAACTTCGCTAGCCATGGATGCAATTCATTCCCCTTATTTTTTGTAAGCGCTTCCTTCTTTTTTTGATAATTAAATAGATTATTCTCTTCGCTTTTTTCTACTCGAGTAGTCCCGCTCTCTTGTTTATCAAAATTCAAGTAATAAGCTTGCGCCTCTTTGAAACTAATGCTGATACCAAGTAGTCGCGCGCTCATCGTATCAATGCCAGTAGTTTCGGTATCAAAAGTAAAGCCATCAACGACACTAAAATTCTTAAAAAAATCGGCAAAGGTTTTTTCATCATCAACCAGAATATAATCAAACTGCTCTTTGTTTCGTTTAAATTTATCATCACTGATTTCCGCCACGTCTTCCTTGCTCACGCCAATATTTTCATCGAACAGAGCCTTGGCGCGTGACAACAAAGAACGAAATTCAAAGCGATCAAAAATATTTATGATGTCATCTTTGTTAAACTCTTTGAATACGGCTTTTTGCAAATCAAAGTCGATATCAACGTCGCATTTAATAGTTGCCAGATCTTTGGAAACATAGGCATTGGCTTTATTTTCAATTAGCAAGCCTCTAATGCGTTCTTTTATTTTGTCTGAATCGATATTTTGGTATACACCATCGAGAGTTTGAAAATTTGTCAGGAGTTCGGTCGCCGTCTTCTCACCAATCCCCCTGACGCCAGGGATATTGTCACTCGGATCGCCGCGCAAAGCTTTGTAATCAATAATCTGCGTAGGTGTTAGTGAATATTTATTTACTACTTCGTCTGGTCCATACAAAATACTCTCCGACATGCCACGGCTCATCGTGTATACACGAGTATGCTCATTGACTAGTTGCAGTGTGTCCATGTCTCCCGTCACAATTATTTTATCCACATCGCCATCGATCTTTTTGGAAATTGTCCCGATTAGATCATCAGCTTCAAATCCGCTCAGTTCAAATATAGGAATATTAAAAGCTCTGACTACTTCCTTGACCATCGGAATTTGTGCATACAGTTCGTCGGGTGCCTTCTCGCGATGCGCTTTGTACTCTGTGTATTTAATGTGCCGGAAAGTTGGCCCCTTCATATCAAAGGTAAGTACGATGTACTCAGGCCTGAACTCGCGCAGAGCTTTGATGAGGACAGATGTGAAGCCATAAACAGCGTTCACAGGGCGCCCATCCTGGAGAATCATAGTCGGTGGCAAAGCATGGAAACTCCGATGTACAAGCGCGTTCCCATCGATAATCATTAATTTTTTTCTTTGTTTGCTCATGGTTCTATTACATCATATTGAGGATTTTTATGCAAATATGTACAAAAACATGGGACTAAATAATAAATTATGTCTTGGGATTTTTCTCTTTTCTATTTCTGCCCACCTTTAGCCAAGGGTCAGCGAGCTTGTAAGCTCGCACATAAGACACAGCTTTTCGGGAGGCTAAAGCCTCGACGACCCGAGTTAAAACTCGGTAGAAAAAAACAGACACAATTTATTATAGACTCTCAAAAATACTAAGCAGGGCTTATTAAATAACTGCCAAATATCCAAATATACGAAGATAAAAATAAAAAAACCGCAAAAGGCGGTTTGTTTTATGTGTGGACCCTAAGGGATTCGAAGCCCTGAAAAGGGCACTCCCTCAAATATTTATCATAAATATTTTCTAAAACCTTTTACCTGTTTCTTTTATTCTTTTTTTTCTTACCAAGTTTCTCAAAAAGGGTTCTTCCCCAAAAGA
>JBBRXK010000108.1:0-3779 GCA_038248465.1 Patescibacteria group bacterium
GATCCCAAAAATCCTGATGATGGAATTTGGGCAGGTACATTACCCTATAAATTTTCGGTAGACAAGATTAAGATGGATAATATTGTAGAGATAATGACAAATTTGCAAGCCGAGCAAATCCCAGAACAAACATTCAAGGGAACTGGTCTCGAGAAAAATTCTATAATCATCGAAGCGAAAGGCGACAATTTTAGTCATGTCTTGATGATTGGCGACGCCAACAAGGATGGTTTATATTTTGCCAAGAAAGGCGACAGCGATAACATATATTTGATTTCCAAAGAAACTAAGACCCAACTTGAAAGAAGAATTTCTGATTTAAAGTAAAAGTGTAATTAGGAGAATATTTAAAAAATCCCAATTTTGGGATTTTTTAATTATCAATATTTTATGCTATAATATGTTGGTAATTTATGGCCTAGTAATTTGAATTTGCGACTACTGTTTTGGAGCTTGGGCATAAAGAAAATGTATTAAAAAAAAGATAAAGTAAGAATTTATGAAATTTGATTTTATTACAATTGGGGGGACCACCGAAGATATTTCATTTTATACCAGTGAAGCAATCATGATCGATAACAAGCATGATATTTTGGCACAAAGACTCATGGCTTTTGAGCATGGCGCAAAACTAAAAGTAGATCGGGCCAACTCCACATTCGGTGGTGGTGCCTCAAACGCTGCTGTTTGTTTGTCTAGACTTGGTTTCAAGGTAGCAGCCATGGTGGCGATTGGCGATGATAATAGAGGGAAGAGTATAATCGCAAACTTTAAAAACCATAATGTAAGCACTTCACTTGTACAAAAAATAAAAAACGAACAAACGGGTTTTACTTTTTTTATTGTCGGAAACGATAAAGAGCATGTTGGTTTTTCGAATCGAGCAGCAAATCAAAGACTATTTATAAATGATAATGATGTTAAAAGTCTTGATAATTCTAAATATGTCTACCTCACTTCGCTGTCAGGAAATTATAAAAGGAATCTGGACCAGGTTTTCAAAACACGTGCAAAAATCGCTTGGAATCCCGGACACATCCAACTCCATGCTGGCTTCAAGGTGATTGGTAAGTACTTAAAAAAGACAGCGGTATTGACAGTGAACAAAGATGAGGCCATAGAACTAGTTGTTACAAATCCAAAATACAAAGAAAAAGACGAAATATTTTTGAATAATATAAAAAATTTATTAGAAATTATTTTTCACTATGGTCCAAGGATTGTTGTGATTACCGACGGTAAAAATGGCGCAGATGCGTATGATGGTAAAGAGTTTTACCACCAAAATATTATTTTTGGTAAAAAAATCGTTGATACAACTGGAGTCGGCGATGCCTTTGGATCTTCTTTTTGTGCTGGCCTCGAATTATACCAGGGTGATATAAATAAAGCGATGTCACTCAGTATAAAAAATACTTCTTCGGTAATTTCCAAGCAAGGCGCACAAAACGGCTTAATCAACACAAAGGATATAGTTAAATAAATGCAAAGAACTAAACAATAAAATGATCAAAAGACTATTCGGCGGACAAATCAATAGTATCACTGTAGCCGCTCTTTTGGTATCTATGTCTTCTTTGCTTAGTCGCGTTCTCGGTATATTTAGAGATCGTATTTTGGCGGGCGAGTTCGGTGCAGGAGATGTTTTGGATGTCTATTATGCGGCTTTTCGGGTTCCCGATATTATTTTCAATTTATTAGTATTGGGGGCATTATCAGCTGGGTTTATCCCGATATTCACGAGTCTTATAAAAGACCATGATTGCGTAGGTGATGTCAAAAAATTAAAAGTAAAAAACAGTGATGCTTGGTACTTGGCGAGTAATATTTTAAATTCGATTATCTTGATGATTATATTTTTATCAGCATTGGGGATTTTGTTCGCGCCATTGTTGTCCAAACTAATTGTGCCTGGTTTTTCGCTTGATAAACAGCTTATGACAACCGGATTGACACGAATTATGTTTTTGTCACCGATATTTCTCGGCATCTCAAGCGTCTTTGGTGGCATCCTACAGTCATTTAAAAGATTTTTTGTTTATTCGCTAGCGCCTATTTTTTATAATATCGGGATAATAATCGGGGCACTTTTTTTTGTGCCTGCTTGGGGAGTATATGGCTTGGCTTGGGGGGTTGTTTTTGGGGCATTTTTACACATGTTGGCACAGGCGCCGCTTATATATAAAATGGGATTCAAATATAGTCTAGTTCTAAATTTGCGTGACAAGTATTTGCGAAAAATTGCCATCATGATGGTACCGAGAACGCTCAGCTTGGCCACAGCGCAAATCAATTTACTAGTCATCACCATAATGGCATCAAGTCTGGAAGGCGGGTCCTTGGCCGTTTTTAATTTTGCTAATAATTTGCAGTCACTACCCATCGGTATCTTTGGGATTTCATTCGCAGTTGCTGCTTTCCCCGTTTTTTCCAGTGTAGCTTTTGACAAGAAGAAGCTTGTGGCCAATTTTTCCTTGGTTTTCCGCCAAGTGCTTTTTTTTATTGTGCCCTCGACCATCCTTTTGTTGGCTTTGCGCGCGCAAATAGTCAGAGTAGTTCTCGGGAGTGGACAATTCGCTTGGCGAGATACTTTGGCGACCATAGACACTCTAGGGTTTTTTGTAATTTCATTATTTGCTCAGGCCTCAATACCGATTTTGGTAAGAATATTTTATGCCAGACACAATAGCAAAACACCCTTTTATGTTGGGCTTTTTGCAATATGTATTAACGTATTGCTTAGTTTGTGGCTACCCAAAATTATAATCGTAAAAAAAGTTTTGGAAAACGGTGTGCTAATAGATGAATCGGTGGCAATGGGGGTTGCTGGTTTGGCATTGGCATTTTCAATTGCCAATATCTTCAATTTTATTATTCTCTGGTTAGTTCTAAAAATCGAACTTGGTGCTTTGGATGAAGAGCGAATACTGAAGTCAACTCTAAAATTTGCTTTGGCAGCCATCGTGGCGGGAATCGCCGTGCAAGGAGTAAAACTCTCTATTGATAAATATATTGATATGACGAAAGTACTGGGAGTTTTGACACAAGCGGTTATGGCAGGGGGCTTCGGTATTTTGGTGTATATTGCTTTTTGTTCTTTGCTCAAAAGCGAAGAATTGTTTGATTTTTGGAATTCAATTAAACGCCGCTTGCCTTGGAAAAAAGTGGAAACTGGCGATCAAGGAGAAGCGCGAGGTATTTAGGTTTTTTGTTGATTTGTGGTATAATAATAAAATAAGAAAAAGGAACATAATTTAAAATAAATCAATAGTTATGTATATTAAGAGTATACGAAATTATAAGAAAATAAAAGGAAAGCGAGTTTTATTGCGGGCCAGTTTGAATGTGCCCTTGCGCAAGGGGAAGGTGGCCGATGAATTTCGACTGGAAAAACAATTGGCGACTATCCGGTTTTTAAGGATTAATGGTGCTAAAATAATTGTTGTTGGACATTTGGGGCGTCCGACAGCGGGTGAGTTTTCAGAAAAATTTTCGATGTTGCCAGTTGTAAAATATTTTGAAAAAAAATTAAATAAGCGAATAGATTTTGTACCTGGAGAGATTAGTCTTGAGGCTGGCACGCATATCTCGAAGATGAAAGAAGGCGATATCCTCTTCCTCGACAATTTGCGCTTTAACAAGGGCGAAAAAAAGAATTCGCGAAAATTTGCCAAACAACTTGCAGAATTAGCCGATATTTATGTATGTGATGCTTTTGACAATGCACACCGCGCGCATGCATCGATGGATATAATCAAAATGTATATACCGGCTTATGC
>JBBRXK010000109.1:0-3720 GCA_038248465.1 Patescibacteria group bacterium
GATACGAAATTGGGTTTGCCTTTCAGTAATCCATAATTTTTTTAAAATTGTCGTATTACGATGCACTCATTATTGATAATTAACCACATTTCAATAAATTATTTCAAAAATTTAACTATTTTTCCATTTGACAAATCCCCAAAAAATAAGATATAATTTATTTATGATTAAGATAAAACAATATAATATAAATAGATTCATTATAATAGCCGAAAAACTGCCCACAAAATAGGGCAGTTTTTTAATTTTATTCTATGAGGATACAAAACAAAGAAATTATTTTGGCTGCTGCCCAAAAGCATAGTAGCCAAATTGTCGGAAAAATAAAAACCGCCTATGCCAGCACCAAAAAAACGATCAAGCGAATTGAGTCGAACTTAAAAAAAGCCGAGGGGGCAGATCGTATTATAGAAACGCAGGTACTCGAGCATGTCAAACAAAGAGTTACTGAACTCAAGGTTTTAAAATCGTCTCCGTATTTTGTGAGTTGCGAGGTCGAGCTCGATGGCAATGACCGGCAAGAAATATATTTTGCTAAATTTAATTTTTCCGAAAATGATATTTTTTCTTGGATTGCTCCGGCGGCTTCCATTCGTTTTGCCTCGCCGGGCGAGATCATGTACCGACTGCCAAATGGTGTCCGGAAATATGGCAAGTTATATCGCAAGGATCAGTTTATGATAACCGATGGCAAAATTATTTTTATGGCCAGAGAATCATTAGGTAGTCCGCGCCAGCTTATTCATCAAGAACATTTATCGCGCTCCAAAGATACTTTTGCCTTGCCCGAGATTGTAGAACAGATGGAGCAAAAACAAGACGAAGTAATCCGCGCCGATTTTCGTGGCTCTTATCTCATCTCTGGTCCTGCCGGATCAGGCAAAACCACCTTGGCCTTGCACCGGGCCGCCTATCTTGCCCTGTCCCCGGACACCTCGGCGTTTTTCCCGAGCACAAGTATTATAGTTTTTGTACATGATAATTCGACCAAACAATATTTTTCTAGTCTCTTGCCTCAACTCGGTATTAACCATGCCGAAATAACTATTTTTTCTGACTGGGCGATGAATATTTTGAAACTTTCTGATTTCCAGTTTGTCTATCGCTACGGCGAGAACGAAGAAGAAAAAGACAAACTCGAATACCACAAAAACAAAATATTAAAGTCGGGAAATTTCGCAATCACTCGTATCGAAGAAATATCAGCGCTGTACTCCAAATATCTAGACGCTCAAATGTTAGCGCTTTTCCGCAAACAACAAAACAAAAAATTTCTAGACCGCTTTGATTTAAGTATTTTGCTGCTTGCACACATCAACACAAACAAGGGACTAAAAACTCTAAAAACATTCATCACCAAAGACAAGCAAGGTCGAGAAATTATAAAAAGAGAGCTGCGACCACTTGAATATTCACTCATCATCATCGATGAAGCCGAAAATTATTTAAAAGAGCAAATCGAAATGATCAAGTCTTGCGCCGACAAAAAACAAGCCGTTCTCTACGTGGGTGATTTGGCGCAACAGACCAAGCTCGGCACGATCAAAGACTGGCAAGAAGTGGGAGAAAGTTTTTCGGGCGACCGCAAAGTAGAATTATTCCGCGTCTATCGCAACACCAGAGAAATACTCGAGTTTATTCGTAGCGATGGCTACGCAGTTTCGATTCCCAATGAAATCAAATCGGGCGAAGTGGTAACTTTAAAATTAATTACCAAAAAAACTGAGGAAGAAAAATATATTGAAGCACTCATCGAAAATAATAAAAATTTAATCCTTGGTATCATTCATATGGACAGCAACTATCTACGGTCTTACCAAGAAAAATATCAGGGCAATCCCAAAATAAAGGTTCTGTCTATCGACGAGGCCCAAGGCGTGGAGTTTGATGTCGTAATATTTCTTGATTACACAAAATCAATTGATTACAGCAAATATGAAACTGAACTAGCCAAAGAAAAAGAACGCGTCCTCCGTGATCTGCGCTACGTCGCCATGACTAGAGCGATGAGCAAATTGTATGTGCTCCAAAAAAAGTGATATAATACTAAAAGGTTAACTGCTTCGTTAAGACTATGTTTAATATACTTATAAAATATGAATTGCCAAAGCAAAAAAAAAGCGTCCGCAATGTTCACGGACAAATTAGTGAAGTAGCAACTAAAAAACTAAGGTTCCGACCTTCAGTTTATGGCGTTTTAATCGAAGATGCTAAAATTCTTTTGTCACGCCAGTGGGATGGTTATGATTTTCCGGGTGGTGGCATTGAAATTGATGAAACAATCGAGGTGGCGCTTAAACGTGAATTTATTGAGGAGACCGGAATTGAAATCGAGCCGATTATGCCAATCCACTGCGAATCTGATTTTTTTAATCCCGATTACAGCAGTAAATATCAAGGACAATACTGGAATTGCACCATGATGTATTATCTAGTCAAGAAAATCGGGGGGACATTATCCAAAGACAATCTGTGCGACACCGAGCAGGAATACGCCGACTTGCCCGAGTGGCTGGAGCTAGATAAAATCTATGATAAAAAGTTTTTCAATTCGCTTGATAGTGTGAAGTTGATTGAAGAGGCGCAGAGACTTATAAAAATTCTACAAATATAGTTTTTAATAAAAAAATCTCAATCAACTCGATTGAGATTTTTTTTATTTATAACATTGCCGCTCCCACCACTCCGGCCTTGACCCCAAACTTGGCCTTGACCAGCATATTATCGATATCAAACAAAACCAAACTAAGAAATAAATTCTAAATAATTATTTTTATCAATCTGCTCCCAACTCGCTTCCTTGTAAGTATTGAGCCAGTCTTTGGGAGCCTTGGTTTTTTTATTTCCCCATTTAAATTCATAGCCGAATAATTTTCCATCTCGCTCTTCTACCAAATCAATTTCTTTTTGATCATAGGTTCTCCAAAAATATTGATTCGCATATATTTTTTTGTATTCTCTTTTTTTCATCCGCTCCATAAAAAGATAATTTTCCCAAAGTTGACCAACATCATCACGGCTGTCCAAAGCATTAAAATTTCCGATAATAGCGTTGCGTATTCCATTATCCAAAAAATAAAAGCGAGAATTTTTAGTCACCTCTTTCCTTAGGTTACGCGAAAATCCAAAAACCCTTTTAATTATAAAGGCTTTTTCTAGCACATCCAAATAGCTCTCTACAGTTCGTGAATCAAGATCCAAACTATTCCCAAGCTCAGAAAGGGACACCTCTTTGCCGATTTGGAAAGCAACGAGCTTGAGCAGCGAGTGGATTTTATCAGATTTTTTTATTCCACTATAAGCAAAAACAGCTTTGTACAAATTATCATTCATAATCCCATTAATGGCCATTCTTTTTTCCTCAAGTCCTTCGGCATTGATTATTTCTGGATAGCTACCATAAATCAGTCGATCGCTTAGTGCATTTTCAGTTTCAAGTTGATTTTCTTTTTCTGCGAGTTCTAGTTGTGCAATAGGAAACAAATTGTATGTCCATTTTCTTCCAACCAATGGCTCGCCAATTTGATTGGCCAACTCAAAAGAAGATGACCCCGTTGCTATTATCAAAATGTCATCAATATTGTCGACAATTAATTTTAAGTTTAAACCTATTTGATTAATTTTTTGCGCTTCATCGATAATTAAAAACTTCTTAGTACCGATGTTTTTTTTGAGAGTAGCGATTGATTGAGATGATAACCAGTCATGCACACCAATATC
>JBBRXK010000110.1:0-3711 GCA_038248465.1 Patescibacteria group bacterium
CGGATTTTGTTGTTTGATCGCTTGGCGTTGGTGAGCTAGTTGCCTGTGTGCCACAGCCAGCAAGAGTAATAAGAGCCAGGACAGAGACGACAGCTAAATTTATATTTTTCATTTTTGTAGAGCAATCTATTTTTATCGCTAATATTTTAGATTGTTATTAATATTATAAATATATCTACTAATTATAAAATATTAGTATTAAGAAAACATTAAATATTATTTAACTAAATTATTTGTAAATTTTAATTTACCTGCAAAGTATCAAAAAAATAATTTGCCATTTTGCTACACTATTGTTACTATAATAAAGTAACAATATTTTATGAAATATAAAAAAAACATCTTAGTGCTTCCGTTGTTATTTTTTACGTTTATTTTGTCGTCTTGCGATTTGAATCATGACAACAAGAAAGACCCCGATGATTTTCGGATGGAGAATGCGGCTATAGACGCTACGCTTAAATCCGAGCCGATTACCTATGATCGCATATACTCAGGTAGCGCTGAAGTAACTCGCTATGGCTGTACACACACAGCTAAGATTGATATAGTATTGGCGCCGGATAATGGTTTTGTTATGAAAGTAAGCACGCCAACTGTTGGCGACAATTGCAAAGAGGGCGACGATTTTGAAACAGCCAAGATTTCTGGTTCGGTGCGAGCGAGTGGCGATGAGGTTTATTTTTCTAAATGTAATCAAAATGCTACGCCTCCAGAGGGACTCGCTAACTATAATCTCAAAAAAATGGAAGGCGCTGTATCTTGCTACGACCAAGACGCCTCGGGAAAAACTAGCAAGTGGTTGTCGGTGGTATTTAATGCGAATCGGGTCGAGGACGGGAAATAAAAATTTACTATTTTGGGTTTTAATAAAGACAAGTCATTTAGGCTTGTCTTTTGCCAATTTAAATATTCTATATAAAACCAGCGTCTTAGTTTTGTTAAAAGTCTAAAAATCTGGTATCATTAGTTTGACAGTTGACACTAAACTGTCAAGCTAATTATGACTTTGCAAACTGTTAAAATTAAAAATAAAAAATGCCCAACATAAACCCACTAAATCATCACGAACATCTGGACCGACGCCGTATCCATTTTGTTTACATTATATCTTTTGTTATGAACTTCGGTTCAGCTTTGTTTATTTATGCGGTTTCGTCCTATTTCAAGGAGGTACTAGGCACTGATAATATTGGTTTTATTTATACACTAGCTTATCTAGTTATTCTCTTGCTTCTTCTCAACCTTCATAAAATTATTTTTGTATTTGGGAAAGCTTATGTGTTTCATGCGGTGATTCTTATCAAAATTGTGGCGCTTCTTGGACTTTTGCTTTTTCCGATTTCCAAAGCTGGCATCGGGTTTATGATTTTGTATTTGATTGCCGGCTTTTTATCTTGGGCGGTGCTAAACAGTATTTTAGAATCTTTTTCGGTTGACCGTCAATCGGGCCGGATTCGCGGGGCAAATCTTTCCATTTCTGGAGCTGGATTTTTGATGGGGCCGATCTTGTCCACTCAGCTTTTTGAGCGTTATAGTTTTCAAGGAGTGTTTATGGCTACGCTAATAGTTTTGGTATTTATATTTCTAATTAGTCTAGTTTTTATTAAATCATCTAATCATAAGTTTACCAAGAAAATCAATGTAACAGATCTGCTTCGAAAAGCAATCAGGCGAAAGGATATTATGAATATTTATTATGTATCGTTTGCCTTGGAGTTTTTTTATGCGCTTATGATAATTTATGTTCCGCTTTATTTACTCGGGCGCGGTTTTACCTGGGAGCAGTTAGGTGTGGCTTTCACTATAATGTTGCTGCCTTTTGTTTTTGTACAATATCCAATCGGGCTGATTGCTGACAAAAAAATGGGCGAGAAAGAGTTGTTGCTATTTTCTTTTTTTATTTTGGGAATTTCGACAGTGCTTATGTATATGATGGACAGTAAGGACATTTGGGTTTGGACCACTTTGCTACTTCTCGGAAGAATCGGTGCGGCGCTGGTGGAAATACTGCGTGAGTCTTATTTTTTTAAGCGTATCGATGGCGGTGATGTGGACTTGATTGATTTTTTTGGATCGGCTAGTCCGGTGGCCTTTATCGTTGCTACCCTGATGTCTAGCGTACTTCTTGTGCATTTCCCGATGCGGGGAATATTTATAGTGGTGACGATTGTGTTGTTTTCGGCGATGTATCCTACTTTTATGTTGGTGGACAACCGTACGTCAAATAAGAATTAAGAATTAAGAATTAAGAATTGATATTATAAAAAAACTCGTGGTATTTAATGCCACGAGTTTTTTATTTAGTTTAGAATAATTAATAGGGGCTAAACCCTTCGCTCCTTATTTTTTGGTGTTTGTTTTTTTGTCGAATAATACTTTTAAGAAGCGACCGGTGTGGCTCTTCTCTATTTTGGATATTTCAATTGGAGTGCCAGTGGCTACCACTTCGCCGCCTTTGTCTCCGCCTTCTGGTCCCATGTCGATGACGTGATCAACCGATTTGATTACGTCTAGGTTGTGCTCGATAATCAAAACGGTATTGCCCATGTCTACTAATTTGTTTAGTACGCCAAGTAGTCGCTTGATGTCTTCAAAGTGTAAGCCGGTGGTTGGTTCGTCCAAAATATATAGCGTTTGACCGGTGGAGCGTCTCGATAATTCAGTAGACAGTTTAATGCGTTGTGCTTCTCCGCCCGATAGAGTGGTGGCGGATTGGCCGAGCTTGATATAATTTAAGCCGACTTCGGACAAGGTGTCAAGTTTTTGTTTGATGGCGGGAATATTTTTGAAAAAGTCTTTGGCTTCTTCGATGGTCATATTGAGAACATCAGAAATGTTCAGGCCTTTGTAGTGAATGTCGAGCGTGTCTTTATTAAATCTTGTGCCATGGCAAACTTCGCACTCGACATAAACATCGGGTAAGAACTGCATCTCAATTTTGACCAGGCCATCGCCAGCACAAGCTTCGCAACGACCACCTTTGACGTTGAAAGAAAAACGGCCGGGCTTGAAGCCTTTGATTTTGGCCTCGGGCAAACTCGCAAAAAGTTCGCGCATGGGGGTGAAAGCGCCGGTGTAAGTGACAGGATTGGATCTCGGGGTACGGCCAATGGGAGACTGATCGATACTAATAACTTTGTTGATGTAGCCAAGGCCCTCAATAGTCTTGTGTTTTCCTGGTTCGGTTTTGGCGCGGTAGAATTTTTTGTTCAAAGCTCTTGCGAGGATATCGCTCATTAGAGTTGATTTGCCTGACCCGGAAACGCCTGTAATCGCAATAAATTTGCCAAGAGGAAACTCGACATCAATATTTTTTAGATTGTGTTCGCTTGCCCCGACGATTTTGATCGAAGCATTGATGCCTTTGCGAAACTTGGTCGGCACGGGGATTGTGGAGGCACCAGACAGATATTTGCCAGTGATTGACTTGGCATTTTTCTTGATTTGTTCTGGTGTACCAGTAGCAATAATCTGCCCACCGTGTTCACCGGCCCCAGGCCCCACATCGATAATCCAGTCGGCCGCTTCCATGGTTGCATCGTCGTGTTCAACGACAATTACAGTATTGCCAATATCACGAAGTTGTTTGAGGGTATGAATCAGCTTGTTGTTGTCTCTTTGATGAAGGCCGATTGATGGTTCATCGAGAATGTAGAGAACACCGACTAACTTGGTGCCGATTTGATTGGCGAGGCGAATACGCTGGGC
>JBBRXK010000111.1:0-3695 GCA_038248465.1 Patescibacteria group bacterium
CGCTGGTCGTGTCACCAGTGCCAAGGATTGGATTGGTGGCGCGCTCACCGGCCTCGCCCTAGCGATGTTTTCTTGGTCATTGCTATACATCATCAATCCTGACTTGGTATATTTCAAACCGATTAATCCCAAGACGATTGGGGCGGCGCCGATAGTACCAAGAGTCGCCGATGATGCAAACCAGCAGGGTTGCTGTCTTATTTACGGAGAAATAGTAAATCAAGCATTCAGCTCAACAAAAGCATCATGCAAGGGAGAATTTTTTGCCGGATTCGAAGCAAAGGACAATGATTGTGAGGTGAAAACAACAAGCCCCGTTGTTGCCGTCACTGGAAATTACTATAACAAAACACAAGGTTGCGTTGGTGGCGGAAATTGTCGAGATTGTAAAAACTGTGTTGAAACCAATTTTCCCAAACAAAATGGCGTAAGTAATATTGCAGATGCTAATTTAACACAAAAAGCACGCTTATTATTTGACTCTAGAACAGATATACAACAATCTGGTGGCTGGTCTGGTGAACACGCTACAGGCGGAAATCATCCCGATGGGCTTGCTATCGATATAAAATTTACAGATGGTTCAATTGATCCTGCAAGAACTAGAGCGTTATACAAAGATATAGAATCAAGGGGCTTGTCAACGAAATTTGAATTGCCATCGGGCAGTTGTTCTGATTACGGCCCTTGGTGCATAATTAATCCACAGGCTACCGGCTCCCACTTCCACGTCCAATTATAATCAAACCTATGCAAATCTACTACACCAAATACGCCGAACAAAAGTTTGATATACTAAATCAGCACAAAGTTTTTATTCGCAAGGAAGAAATTGAAGCTTGTTTAAATTTCCCCGACAAAATTAGTAAGAAAGGTGAATATCAATCGGCACGCAAAGACAAACTGAAAGTTGTCTACAAAAAACATGGCGACACAAAAAAAGTAATCACATTTTTTCCCATAAAAAAATAATATGATCTACGACCCAGAATCAAATATTCTTAGCTGGAAAGTTGCCAGCGGACAAATAAACCACGCCCGCGAAGTCGGCAATCTTATTCTCCACATGTCCAAGTCCGGCAAACCGATTCTCATCGAGATGCTCGATGCCAGTAAATTCATCAATCAATTTGACAAAATAAAAGAGATTAAAAAACTGAAGTCAATACTACCAATCTAAATCCTTTGTATGCCAATTTTTTATAAACATTGATTAGGAAAATAATTTTTAATTTTACAAAATATGCTAACAAAAACAATCACCAAAGAAAAAAAACATCTACTTGCTCCCGGCCATAGAGCTTGCGCTGGATGTGGGCAACTCATCGCCGCCCGTGTCGTTATCGAAGCCATGGGACCAGACACGATTATCGCCAATGGTACCGGCTGTCTCGAGGTTACTACGAGTCCCTATCCAGAAAGTTCTTGGGGTGTGCCTTGGATTCACTCTTTGTTTGAAAACTCGGCGGCCATAGCCTCGGGCATTCGCGCTGCGCTTGACTCCAAAGGAATCAAAGGCAAAAAAACGAAGGTGCTAGCACAAGGTGGCGATGGTGGCACATTTGATATCGGCTTTGGCCTGATCAGCGGTATGTGGGAACGGGGTGAAAACATCACCTATGTTTGCTACGACAACGAAGCCTACGCCAATACCGGCATGCAAGCCAGTACGGCAACACCGTGGGGATCAAGCACCACAACCACGCCATCGGGAGACGGCACAACTATCGATGCTATCGGCTCTCACCTGCGCAAAAAAGATATCACAGCCATTGCCCTCGCGCATGGTCTCAAGTACGTAGCACAAACTACCATCGGCTACATCGAAGATATCAAAGCCAAGGTCGCCAAAGCCGCCGCTACCGATGGACCGAGCTATATTCAGATTTTAGTCCCTTGCGTCCCGGGCTGGAAAACGCCGCCTGATCAAACAATTCGCGTCGCAAAATTAGCCGCCGAAACTGGCCTGTATCCAGTATTTGAATTTGAAAACGGACAACTTACAAAATCTATGAAAGTACCAGTCAAAACTCCAAAAGTCGAAGAATACCTCAAAATTCAAGGTCGCTTCGCACATTTATTCAAAAACGCCAACGGCAAAGAACAGATCAAATACATCCAATCTCTCGCCGATGATAATATTAGAAGATTTGGATTGAAACAATAGTATCAGGCAAGATAGATTAAGAAAAGCAAATAAAATACCAAAAAAAAGAAACTAGCACAAGAACAGCCTAGTTTCTTTTTTGATCCAATCATCAATATAGATTTTAGGATACGGGAAGTTTTTTGATTATTATTTCAGTATCATCTACCTTTTTATCGAGTACTCCTTTCTCTAGTTTTAATTCATCAATATTTTTTTTGAAATAATTATTTAACTCGCAATTCAAATCTCTAAATTCACCTTCCTCAAATTCCTCTCTTTTGCCACTCCCACTCTCAGCATAAGCGGACATTTTTTTTAGTAGCATATTAAAAATATCCGCTGATACGCCAATAGGCTCAGGGATTACTTCTCCCAAAAAATTTTTGGCAAGACTGGCAAACTCCAAAATCTTTGCTTCATTTCTAATCTCGTCTTCAGCCCCACAATTGCTTTCACTTTGCGGAATCAGCTTGTTTATTGTTTCAATTTTTGTATCCAGCGCGCTTTGCTCGCTAACATTTTTGACATTTTCCAGCTCTAGTTCACTGCGCTTTTTTTGAATGCTGGCAATGTCACGCACGCATTCACTGCCTGCGCATATCATTGGAAAAACAAATTCCGCAAAATTTTCTGTATTGGATTTACAATCGACATCAGGCCCCTGCTCACAAATATTTGTTTGTGGGTTACAGAGCGTCTTCTTTTGGATATTTCCTTCGCAACTCGAAATACAATCGCTGTCTAGCGCACACTTTCCATCTGCCGGTTTTACAGTGAGTGCGTCGTCAACTAAATCAGGGTTTAGTATTTTAACCTTCTTGCACTTGCCATCGGTGTATTTTTTCCCCGTACTGCAATATTTACAATCATAGCCCTTGCTCAATCCTCCATCGTTTTCACATTTTTTAGAAAAATTTTGTAGCTCCTTGGCCACCCATTTATTATACTCCTCTTTGGCATGTTTTTCGGAATCGCTTCTGTTCATTGCAATTTCTTCACAAAAATTACCACTAAAAGCACATTCACAATATTGATAATTGAGATGCGTTCCGCAAAAGTCTTTTTTCATATCTCCCGCCACAAATTTAGTTCTTTCGCCACCACAGGCCGACAATACAAAAAATAATATGGGTAATATATAATATATTTTATCTCTTTGCATACTAGTGCGCTGATTTTTCAATAATATTAATAATAACACAAAATAACAAAAAAAACAGGGGTCTCGATTTGTGTATCGAAGACCCCTAAGTGCTAGATTTTGATGGTTACCAGCCATCGAGGATAATAGCTCCTCCGCTCTTTTTTTTGCTTTCAAGGCACGAGCTTTTTCCTTGGCCTCAGTTCTAGTTAAGTTCCCTTAACTTGAGGGCATTGGTAAGTCTATCTCATATCTCCTCCATGTTATGTTTAATGTTTTAAAAAACTATCTAGCTCAGTTCACATCACCTCCTTTTTTTAGATTTTTTTGATTTGAATCAAATATCACCAAGTAAACGCGCCTTGCATTTTCCACTAACAATAGCTAATGGCCGCTAATCAAAGC